>JAUXFI010000006.1 GCA_030620125.1 Anaerolineae bacterium | reverse complement strand
CGACGACGGAGTCCCGAACTTGTTCGGGTGCGCCCCACACAGCAGATCAAAACTGCCCCAACAAGTTGGGGACTCCCCACAACCTAGAGTTCTCCGACAGCCTGCTAGGGCTGCAGGTTTCGGATTCTGGTGGCGCGGGAGGCGGCGCAAAGGCAGGTGTTGACAGCAGTCCGATCCCTTCACAGGATATGGCCGGCGTGGGTGTCGCCACCGAGAACAAATGTACATTGGGACCGACGGCCGTGACCGGTGCGGGGACGCCTAGCGGTTCGGGGGGCAACGTCCGCGCTACGATGGCCGTACCTAGAACAGGGGATACCGAGAGCATCAGGCAGACAGCCAAAACGACGCCAGCCACAGCGGAGAGTCGACCTCCCATGGCCTGCCGTCGTCGGCTGGTGGATATGACCTCTTGCACAGCCCACCACTTTGGCCTCGGCATGACCACTGCATCCGCCGCCGTTGCCAGCGCAGTCGCGACCTCCCCTTGCAGCCAGCGATAATCGGCGACGACGCTGCGACAACAAGCACACCAACGCACATGCTCCGCGATTTCTACGTCTGCCTCTGGATCACTCAACCGGGCCAGTTCTGTCTCTCGAAGATGCGCCTTGCTCATCTAACTTACCCTACCCTCGCAGTATGCACAGTACCCCTTCTGCAGACCGACCCTTCCTCCGACGCAGTGAGCAGACGACGGAGTTGCGTCTTGCCGTGGGCCACCCGCGCCCGGGCGGCCTCGGCCGAGCAGCCCAGTGCCGCCGCTATCTCCGCGTATGGCAACCCTTCGTAGTAGCGCAAGATCAGCGCGTCTCTAGCCCCAGGGCTCACCTGTTGCAATGCCTCCCACACCACTCGCCGTGTGCCCAGTCTCTCCAGCACACCCGCCGGATCGCTGGCTGGTTCCGAGGCGGCCGGGGCGTGACCAGCCGCATCGAGGACATTGAGCGAGACGAGAGATAGTTGCCGGCGGCGGCGCTTGTTGCGGCAACGGCTCACCAGGACAACGCGCAGCCAGGCCCAGAAGGAGCCTCGCTCGTGGTCATAGCGGTGGAGATTGCGCAGGACGTACACAAATGCATCCTGCACCACCTCTTCGGCATCACAGGATTCCCGGAGGAGCAAGTAAGCGAGGCGAAAGGCAGCCGCGTGATGCGTTTCGTACAGAACCCGTTGGGCCACTTGGTCCCCCTTCATCGCGCGCGCAATGGTCTCGGTGTCGGTCATTGGTCTACTCTATATACACGGGCAGGGGGAGATTCGTGAGATAGGGGGACGAGGAGACAAGGGGACAAGGAGACCTGGAGCCAGATCATCTGCTTATCCCCACCCTATTCGTTCCTTTCTCCATTCGTTGTTGTGTCACCCATCCGCCGCCGCACCTCGGCGATCATCCCTCCCGCAGCAGCGTGAGCAGCGGCCGCGGCAGCGCCACCAGCACCCGCAGAGGATGGGGTTCCCCACCTCCACCTAACCCCCCGGCCCCCTTCCCCCGTGGGGGAGGGGGCAACTCGTCGCCGCCGGAACAGCCACGCGCCCAGCCAGGCCAGCGCACCCAACACGCCGGCGGCCAATATAGCCGCGATCATCTCAGCCGCGATGCTTGTCAAAAAGTCCATTTGCTCACTGCTCGGAGTGGGCGTGTCGCCCACGTTTCAAGCGGCGGACGGCACGTCCGCCGCGAGCCTGATCCACCAATCACCGTCCGCCCACCGGCGCCGCCAACGCTCGCGCCCCTGAACCAGCCACGCTTCGTCCAGGTCATCCCGCCCGGCCCACATGCCAAAAGCCCGGCGTGCCCTTCGACTGTGCTCAGGACAAGCCCGCCCATCAGAACAATGCTCAACCCTCTGGCAACAATCAGTCACCTCTGTCTCCTGCCCCTCCCCCAATTTCCCAATCTACCAAATAAATCCTCACCCCTTGCGCATCGTAGACCACCCGCAGCAGCCCCTGGGCAGCCATCTCGTCGAACTTGGCCAGGCCCGCCGGGTCGTAGTAGGCTCGCTCGTAGCCACCCACGTAGATGTAACGCACGTCGTAGAGAGCAAGGATCTCCTGTGCGCGAGAGGCGTCGGTCGTGTCGTAACATTCGCGCACGTCGTCGCGCCGCCAGTCCACCATCACAGCGGGCAACACGGTACGCTGCTGCACCTGGTGCCAGCGCCAGCCCACCACCGCCGGCAGGCCAGTGTAGATGGAGATGCGGTTGCCCCACAAGTACTCCCGGTGGCCCAGCCCCTCCAGGATCACCGGCGAACCCTGGATGTTATCCTGCATCCAGCGAATTGCGGCATAGTCACCAGCCAGCGGAATATCCTGACCACCCCGCGCCGGATCGCCATCCCACACGACGGCCTGCTCCATGAAGGCCATCCCGTCCAGCGTCAAGCCCACCTGCGGTGATATGCGATCAGTGGCACGCGCGCGGATGCCGAAGGGCAAAAACAGCGCGCCTCCGCATAAGAGCACCGCCATCACGCCCCACCAGAGTCTCCGTCCCCTCGGCCGCCAGCAGCGCCGAGAGTGCTCGTACACCCACGCGAGGCTGGCTCCCGCCGCGATAGACAATATCACCCACACCTGCAGGTAGAACTTGAAGACGGTGTTCATACGCCCGATGTCGCCCTTGAGCACGACGATCTCGACAGCCAGGCACAGCGCCATGCCAGTACCGACCATGAACCACAAAAGACGCCGGCTGGCCGGCATCCCCGGCACAAAGATCAGCAGCGCGGCGAGCAGCGCCACTGGCACTGTAACGAGCGCAACTTTGTAACCCAAGAAAAACATCAGCAGGCCAATGAACAACGAAATGGACAATGTCACAACGAACAATGAACAACGACCTATTGCGTATCGCGTGTTGCATACCTGTAGCCGGCGGGCTTCGATCAACAAGCGCGTCAGCAGCGGGAAGAGCAGGATGCCATAGATCCACAGGGAAATCCCAACAGGCGTGCGCGAGCCGTGCCACAATTCGAGTGAGGCGTAGCCCACGGCATAGTGCTGGATGTATGGGAGATAAAGCAGCACTGTCAGGCCAATGAGCAAGAGGGCACGCCAGGCGAAGGATTTCAAGCGTGTTGCGTGAAACGCGGCTTGTCCCTTTGCCAGTCCCCACGCTCCCAACGCCAACCCAGCCAGCCCCAAGGCCAGGTAGGTGGGATAGTCCCAGGTATTCGTCGGGCGGAGCGCGCCGATGGCCAGGCCGCCAATGAGTAAACTGAGCCAGTGCGGACGAGAGGCCCGCGCCCAGTACACCACCAGCGCCAGGGCCAGGAGCGTCAATGGCAGGGCTATCATGTGAGCATGCAGGTCACCGTAGAGGAAGGTAAAGGCTGGGAACTCGGTGATGGGGCCTACCTCTCCCGGCGCAGCAGGGATAATGCGAGTTGGGTTCCAATACCAGGATTCGGGACGCAGCGGGAGCGTCGCACCGTGGGCGATCACCTGCCATAGCCCCCGGAACATGGCCACCGTCTCGGCAAAGCCAGGGATGGTGCTGGGAAAAAGCTCGCCACCCAGCGCGATGAGCGCCGTGCGGACCAGGCGCACCACGCCCAGGTTGCCCAGCACGACGGTAAAGACGAGCGCCATCACTCCCGCCAGTCTCGCGCCGCGCCTGTACCCGCCGAAGAGGTTGTAGGCGACGGAGAAGGCCCCCACGCCGGTCAGGGCAAAGAGGAGCGGCAGCACCAGGTTGTAGGCAATCGCCGGGACTGTACCGATCAACTTGATCAGCGTGCCGACGATAACGAAGCCAAAGTAGTAATAATTGATGTAGGAGCCAGAGAACCAGGGATTGTAGGGCGGGAACCAGGTGGACTTGATCACCGCGTTGAGGTAGGCCAGGTCCATCGGCTTCTCGCCGCCGACGACCGTGTGCCACAGGTCGGGATGCAAGAAACGTACGCCGACCCAGGCGACGTACAGCAGCGCGAACAACCCCTCGGTCAGCAGGAGCAAGCGGTAGTGACAGCGCAGGAAGCGGCGCAGTTCATCCCGCTTGAACCACCCCACCCCACCCCCGACCAACGCCAGGAGCAAGACCATCCACACAATCGTCCCGCGCGTGTTCGGCAGGATCTGCAGGCTGGCCGCCAGCCAGGTGAGATAAGCGACGAGCAGCAACCCCAATACCCGCGCCAGCCCGTAGCCCCGATCGCGCAGGCGTGGCAGCGCGACGAACAGAAGCGGGAAAGCCAGCCAACCTAGCACGAGCGTGACGGCCCACCAGGCGACCGCCGCCAGCCCCGGATAGCGGTTGAGGAAACTATCGCGGTCAAACATCTCCGACCAGGTGCCGCCAGCCTGCTGATCAGCCCAGGTCTGCTCGTCGAACTCTAAGAGATCGGGGGCAGCGGTGGCATGGAGTGGGTTGAGGCCATGCAGCGCCCGCTCCACGTCTATCCCGCCCAGTACCTCCTCCACACGCTCGCGGGAGTAGGCATCCGTCTTGCGAAAGATGAGCACGCGAGGATGGTCGTAGACGCTAAATGCCTCCTCGGCAGGTGGCAGATGCACTGCGATAGGCTCAGTCTGATATTTGTATCCTCCCTCCATCAGTGGGAAGGGACACTCGTCGTCGGGGAAGTAAAAGGGGCCAATGGCCGGATAGGACGTGAAATCGGCGACCAGCTCAAAGCCCAGTTCACCGGCAAAAAGCGCGCGGTAATACTCAATCGTCAGCGGGTAGCGAGTAGGCAGGCGAGGGATGGAGCTATAGAGCCGGTTGCTGGCCATAGAGATATAGTCCGCCTCGTCGAGCCAGTCAAACAGTTGTGCGCGCTTATCCCACGTATCCTCGTCGTAGTGCCGCATCTCAAGCCCATTGTACATCCCGCCGAAGGGATCGCGCCCATCCACTCGCAGCGGCACTCCCCAGTCATAGTGCTCGTTAGCAATCGTGACGCCCTCCGGGACATTGGCAAAGATCCAGCGCGAAGAAGCCAATCGCGTGTGGGATCGCGTGTAGATGGAAAAGACCGCGCTGGCCCACGAGGCAGTGCCGGCAAGACATAAGACAAGTATCAAATAACATAAGACAGATAGCAAGCGGGAGCGCTTTCCAGAAGCACGGGGGGAACGAATCAGGCGAGTTAGCAGGTAGGCGGCCAGGATGATGAAGATGGGATATAGGGAGAAAAGATAACGCATGGCTTTGACCCAGCGAGTGGACTGGTAAAGAAACATAAGGCTCACCCAGACCCACAGAATCAGATGCGCCCGTTTCCCACGCAGCAGCTCAAAGCCCGCCAGTGCCCAACCAGCCAGAGAAGCCAAGCCCAATGGCAGCCCCATGCCCCAGACAACCATGTTGATCCCAGAAAACAGGATTGGCGCGCGATCCGCCCACTGCCGGCCCCACGGGAAATCCACCTCACCGCTCTGCTCAGTGCGGATCTGACTCAGCCGGCCAAACCACTCCGGGCTGGGCCGCATACCAAAAAAGCCAGGCCCCTCAAAGGCATAGGGCTGGGCGATGCGAAAAACGATGAGGGAAAGCAGACCCGCGAGGAGGAGAGAGAGGAGAAGGGAGTATGGGAGTGTGGGAGTGTGGGGGAGAGAGGTTGGAGATTGAGGCCTCGAGAGCCGCATCCAGCACCATACTGCGGCCAGCACGACGAGGAGAGACGCCAAAGCGGCATCAACCTTGCAGGCCGCGGCCAGGCCGGTCGCCAGTCCCGCCAACCCGAAACTAACCCGGTTCCCCAATTGGCCCGCGCGCACCGAAAAGTAGACAGTCAGCGTAATGAAGAAACAGGCCATACTATCCGCGGTAAAGAAGTGAGCCTGCTGGATAGAGAACGCTGTCAGAGCCCCCAGCGCCGCGGCAAGCAGCCCCGTAGCCTCCCCGTACAAGCGCCGCCCGATCAGGTACATGAGAAACACGGTTCCCAAGTCGGCCAGCGCCGAGAGCGTTCGCCCGACCTGCGCGCTGCGGAAACCGGTGAAGGTGCCCGGGCTACATTCAGCGGCGGAAGATCCTATCAGCGAAGATACCACAGCCACTCTCAAACCGGCGGGAGATTCGCCGCACGCCTGGTCGAGCCACTCAGCCACCACACGGGTCAGAAAGAGCGGCAGCGTACCATAACTGTACTGACCACCACTGTTGCGAACATTGAGCGGCGAGTTGTGCGTGTCAAAGTAAAGCGAGAGGCTATCCGGCATCCTGATAGCCGAGAGGGTCATCCGCACGTGTCCCTCGTCAGGGTGAATCCATTGCCCCTCGTCCCAGTTCAGGCCCGTGAAGCGAAAGTAGCTCGCCACGAGCAGAATGGCAACGAGAATGACCAGTGACCAGAGGCGTGCAGTGTGTTGCGGGTTGCGAATCATTGCAGCGCCACCTCGTAGAGCGTGAACAGCACCCGCCCGTCGGCCGTCGAATAGAACGATTTGGTCGTGCCACCCGGATAGCGTGCCCGCACAACGTCCAATTCATCCAGACGCATGGGGATAAAGACAAAGCGCGCTCCCCGCGTGATGTCGGGCACGGGCGCTTCTCCCTCACCGGGCGGTGGGATATCCACGCCATCCACTCCCTGCGCCATAAAGTCCAGCGTCCCAAAATCCCAATAGATCCACGGTTGACCATAGAAATAAACCACGCAATTATCATCCTGCTGCACCAGGTAACGCGCCAAATCAGTCGTAACCTCGGCGGTAGGGTTGCCGTAGACCCGCGTGGGCGTGTAGGTGACAAAGTAATAGTGCAGATTGAGGACAGCTACCACGGCAAGGACCAGGACACCCCCGCCAGCCCAGAGGCGTCGTCTGCCGCCGAGCACACGCTGTCCCAGTTCCATCAGCAAATTGAGCCCCAGGCCCATAGATAACGCCAGCGCTGGTGCAATACCAATCATCCGCTGACTGCTGGGCGGGTTCTCCGTCACCACCCAGCCCAGGATGACGGACAGCCAGAACCATAGCAACAACAGGCCATTGGCGGGCCTGCGACAATGTGCCGTCGTCCACACCATCCCCAGGATGAACAACACGCCGCTGACGAAATCGAGCAATGGAATAGAGGGACGGTAGACAAAAGTGGGATCAAGGGTGTAGTTAAAAGCGGAGACCGACTTCCAGAACTGCTGCAAGAGCAGGCTGGTAACACTGCGACCCGTGATCTCCTGTTCTCGCGCTAGCCAGCCGGAGCCAAAGATACTCACTCGGCTCGACCCGACGGCGAAATCAAGCGGATGCGCGGCATAGTTCAACAAGAGAGGCGCAGAGACCACCAGGGCGGCCCCCAGCAAAACCAGCAGTAGTCGCCAATGCTGCCAGGCCAGGAAACGACGATCCGCTATCATCCATCCGGTCAAGTAGAGAGCCGCAATGATACCAATCAACCGTGCCCCGAAATATCCATACCAGCCCAGTCCCATCACCGCACCCGCCAGCGCAAAGTCGTATGGCCGCTGGGAACGCAGCCCCCGCACCAACAGGTACAACGCCAACGTGAAAAAGAGGCCATCAGCTATGTTGTTGATCGCCACGCGGCTATAATGTATATGGTAGTGACCAAAGACAAGAAGGATGGCTGCCAGCCAGGCAACCCGCCGCCCCCACAGTTCACGCGCCAGCAGGAATGTGGTCCACACGGTAGCTGCACCAAGGAGAACCGAAAGCACCCGCACCCCGACAACCGTCTCGCCAAAGATGCGCATCGGGACTGCCCTGACCAGGAACGACATGCTAGGCAAAGCAACCCAGCCCGTAGAGAAAGGGTTAGCAAGTCGTCCGTCAAGCATGGCCAGCCCCTCCAAGCCCCAGGTGCCCTCCTCGCCGCCTAAATTGACAGGGATGTGCTCCAGGTCAACGGCCCGCACGACCAGCGCCGCCAACAGCAACACCATCAGCCCCGCCAGTTCGACACGGTGTTCGCGGAACCAATGGGTCAGGCGTGACGCCGCTTCTCTGACCGAGAACGGCGGCGCAAAGGCCAGCAGGAACCAGGCCACGCCGAGCAGCCATAGCCAGAGGAGATCGCCAAAGTCCGCCATCTCGGGTCTCCGCCGTGCCAGCCACCCCGCCAGCGCCGAGAGTAACAGCCCGCCAACCATGCCCAGTGTGCGCAGAGAGCGTCTATGCCCCCACGACGGACACCGCAGGCTGGATCGCCCACACTCCTGCCACTCCACCTTCCGTGAGAGCAGCCCGAACGAGAGAATGGCGACACACCAGAAGAGAACACCCTCCCACACGTGCTCCCGCCGGTAGAAGAAGTAGAACTGGCCCAGAAATGCAAACCCCAACCCGACGATCAGAAAAAGACCAGAGAGCACACGGCTATGCTTTTCAGCCTTTTCCCTTACCACCCTCAACGCGGGCGGGACCCTCTTGATGGTCACAGCATCAGCCACAGGCGCAGATTCAGGTTTCGCCCAGCGATCCCAGGGGATGAGGAACCCTAGTGCCACCACTCCTCCCGTCCATAGCAACAAAACCCCCAGTAGGCCCATTGGCGGCGGGGCCAGGAAGGCAATCAATGCCGCCAACCCGTTCGCCACAGCCAGGGCTACGACCAGCATCCGGGTAGGCCTGCGAAAGAGCAGTCCCCGCAGTGCCGCCCTGAGCCGTCGCCAAGCGGCCCGCACCAGCTCCCAACTGCGCTCCGGCGTTCCACTCACACAACGGTAGGCCCAGACCATCAGAAAAGCCGCCACTACGTAAAATAGTGCCGCATCCCAGACGTAAATGCGCTGGTAGAGCAAATAATAGTGCCCCAGTCCAGCCAGCACCAGTGCCACAGCCATAAGCATCAACGAGAGAATTCGTTTATCCATCTCCTGTCTCCACCCACACTCCCGGCTTGCGCGCTACGAAGAACAGACACGCACCCTGCTGCGGTAGTGGCTCCTCGTAAAAGCGCCGCACCAACCGCTCGGTGAGCCACAGGTTGGCCCGCGAGGGGCACAGTATCCAGCGACCGGTCAGTTTCTTGCACACCAACGAGGGCAGCCCCAGGTAGTGCCCCCACTCCAGAGCGGTCAACGCCCGGCGAGAAAAGTAGGGCCACCAGCGAACCAACCGCAATCCTACTGCTCCCAACCGCCGGTCCCACACCTCAACCCCGTCGCAGTGATAATGGCGGGAGATGCGGTTGAAGAAGCGACGGTAGACCTCACCTAGAGAACACATCCCCACCCTATCCAGTGCCCGCCCCACTGAAAGAAACGGCAGGAAATTGGGGCCTGGCACGCAAAAGTAGAACCATCCACCGGGCTGAAGCACCCGAGCCACCTCCGCCAGCACCGGCTGCACCCGGGGGATATGCTCCAGCACCGAGTTGCTCACGACGGTAGCAAAGTGACCGTCGGGGTAGGGCATCCAGGCCCCCTCGGCTTGTGCCAGCAAGCGGTAGGCCCTGTGCCCACGGGCCTCAGTCAGCGGCCCCCACCAGGGATCAAAGCCCGCCTCCAGCAGCCCGTCGAAGGCAACCGAGGCAAAATGCCCATCGCCGCAGCCCAGGTCGAGCACGGGACGAAGGAGCGGCAGGGCTCCAAGTTCAGCCGAGCCATCGGCGTAGAAACGGGCCTCCACCGCCCGCAGCAGAGCGCGGAAGGCAGGCAAGTCACGCAGGTGTCGCCAGAGCAGGTCGTCCACGGCACTCACAGTTGTCGAATCAACGCTTGAGCCTCTCGCTCGAAGAAGCGCCGCACATCGAGCCAGGAGACCGGTTTGAGCATTTCCGGCATCGGGTCGGCTTCGGCGTCCTCAAAGTACATCAGACTCTTCAGGAGATGAGTAAAGTTATACTCCACTCCTTCGTACTTGCGCCCTACAAGTGAAAGCATCTCTCGCAAGGTGAGAAAATCCTGACATAAAAAGTACAGGTCAATAAAGTCCCGCTTCTTGCCCCTGCTGGCGATGGCATCCAGCTTCATCACCGCTAAATCCTCAAGGGCTGCTATCCGCACTGCGCCAAATAGCGCCGGTGGGGTCAGGAGACGGTAAGGGTAAATGAAAAAACTGATACGAACGTCGTTGAGGGCACCGAGAAAAGTGCCTTCACCTTCTTGCTCCACGATCAGTCGCCCCAGTGGACCCAGGAAGCGCCGGGGAGCACCCTTGTCGAATGGCACAGGCGAAAAGAAATCCAGATCGTGTGAATGCCGGTGCCCCATGTGCAAAGCAATCGCGGTGCCACCAGCCAGATAGAACTGGGCTGCCAGAGGGGTTTGGCCTACCAGTTCCAGACTTGCCTGTACTTTTGCTGAAATTCCTTCGACATACATCTCACTTCCTCACGTGGCACGCTGAGTACATTCAGCCAGAAATTCGCGCTCTTGCGGGAAAGAGCCCGGCTCGTCTTCAGCACCTCCACGATCTCCTCGCGGGAGAAGCGGCGCTCCATTCAGCGCACCGAGGGCAGGTCGCCGTACTCCAGCAGTCGCTCAATGACGTAACGCGGGTACTCGCTGACGTCCAACTTTGCCGGGTCAATGTCCCAGAAGTAACGATAAGCACATTCGGGCAGATGATTGGCGAATTGCGAATTGCGAATGGCGAATAACGAATCGTCGGTCACTTTGTTATCCTGCCCCACAGTCTCCTTGTCACCCTGTCTCCCCATCTCCCTGTCACCTTGTCTCCCCGTCCCCCTGTCTCCCTGTCACCTTGTCACCTCGTCTCCTCCAACAACTGTTCAAAGAGCGATTCGTACCCCGCCGCCGTGCGCTCGGTGTTCCACCGCTCCGCGATCTCTTCCCTGGGCCGCACATAATCGGCCTTCCTGCCCGCCACCTGGATAATCGCTTCGGCCAGGGCAGCGGCATCGCCTAGCGGGACCACCTCACCCATCCCCGACTGCATCACCGGCTGGCGCACCCCCGGCAGGCCACTGGCAATCGAAGGCGTCCCGCACAACATCGCCTCCACCTGCACCAACCCAAACGACTCGGTCGAGTTCAGGCTGGGGACGACGAGGCAAGCCAAATTGGGATAGAAAGCCGCCAGTTGCAACGAGCTGAGGATGCCGACGAACTCCCAGCGTTCCTCGTATTGGCGCAACAGCGGAGCCAGCCGCCGGGCGTAAGCCTCCTCGCCCAACACGTCCCGGTACTGGCCGGCGAAGAGTACGCGCGCCTTCGGATAGACCTCCAACACACGCGGCAGCGCGTTCAACAGCACCTCGACACCCTTCTCGGCCGCCAGGCGCGCCACCATCCCGATCACCGGCCCGCTCCCGTCCAGATTGTGCATTTTAGCAAAGGCGGCCACCGCTCCCGGCCCCACCTCCGGCAATTCCACCGGCGGCGGAATAACCTCCATCTTGTCGCGGAACGTGTTCAGGAAGGGAGAGTGAGCGGCGAAATCCTGCGTATAGGCGATCACCCGGTCGGAGAAGATCCCTGCCAGCCGGTTCATTCCATGCACCACCTGATTGACCACATAGTTGAACGGGCTGGGTGGGAGTTGCAGGTCACAATGATAGGTCAACGTCGTCGGCTTGCCCATCAGGCGACCCCGCGCCGCCACGCCTGCCGCGTCGAACTGCGGCAGGTGCAGGCTGATGACATCATGCTCACGCACCAGGCCCGTCGCCAGCCAGCCAAAGGCCGGCATAATGACCCCCTTGCTGACGCGGAAGAGCACCGGCGCGCGCACGACCTGCACACCGTCCTCCAGCACCTCGATGGGCCGGGAGCGGTTAAAGCGCGAGGTCAGCACCGTGACCTGATGACCCCGCGCCACCAGTCCCCGCGCCAGCCGCTCGGCGTAGTTGGTGAGGCCGCTGGTGTGGGGGCGGTAGTAGGTCAGTACGATCAATATTTTCATTTCTCAAACAACTCGCGGTTGGCGACGACCCATTCGTACAATCGCCGGATGCCCTCCTCGATGCCCACGCGAGGCTGCCACCCCAGCTCGCGCCCGGCCTTGCGAACGTCGGAAATGTAGATAGGTTGGTCGCCGGGGCGCCAATCGTCGCCAGAGACGGGGATAGCGTGACCGATCAACCGCTCCAGGATAGGGCCGAACTCGACCCATACGGACATTGTATGCGCTGGCCCGCCGCCGACGTTGTACACCTGCCCAGCCGCGACGTCAATGTGAGCGATAGCCGCGTCGTAAGCGTCCAATAGATCATCCACAAAAAGCACATCGCGCACCTGCTTGCCATTTCCGTAGATGGTAATGGACTGACCAGTGACGGCAGCGATGATGAACCAGGCGATCCAGCCTTGATCCTCAACCCCCATTTGCCGTCGCCCATAGATGCATGACTGGCGAAACACCACCGTCGGCAGGCCATAGATGCGAGCGTAATCGCGCGCGTACTGGTCGCCAGCCCCCTTGGAGCAGCCGTAGGGCGAGTAAAAGTCCAGCGGCTGCGCCTCCGGGATGCCGAGCTCAAAGTCCCGGTAGGCATAGCGCGTCTCCTGCTCGATCACCTCCACATCCTCCATTCCGCCATAGACCTTGTTGGTGGAGGCATAGAGAAAGATGGGATCGGTGCCCGCGTGTCGCGCCGCCTCCAGCGCGTTGAAGGTGCCCAGTGCATTGTCCTCGAAATCGGACCGGGGGTCGGTCACCGAAGTAGTGACCGCAGTCTGGCCTGCCAGGTGCACGACAACGTCAACGCCCCGCGCCACCTCGGCCAGAGTATCGTAATCACGCACATCGCCCACGACCAGTTGGAAGGCCTCCGCGCCGTGCTGCTCCCGCAACCAAGCCACGTTGACCCCCGTCCCCCGGCGCGACAGGTTATCATACACCGTCACCTGTTCGCCCCGAGACAGCAACCGGTGAGCATAATTGCAGCCGATGAAGCCGGCCCCGCCTGTGATGAGAAAACCAGCCAATATCTCACTCCTTTATCAGTCTAGTTGCAACGTCGGCCCGCAACCGGCCAAGTGAGAGGTTCCGCTGGGCCAGGCCGACCAGCCCCAACAGGCACACCAGGATATACTGGAAAGCGTGCGAGGCAAAGGCCACCGCGACGGCCTTCTCCCCAGGCACGCCAAAGGGCAATTGCAGCGCGTACCTGGCGACGGAATGAAACACCCCCATCGCCCCAGGCGACGAAGGTACCGCCATGCCCAGCCCGGTGGCACAGGTGAGGAAACTGCCCTGGACCAGCGATGCATAGTCGAGAAAGGCCCACAGCATGACAAAGTAGTACCCAACAATGAACGCCCACGTCACGACCGACCACACCAGCAGGCCCGTTACGCGCCGGGGTGAGCGCAGTGCGGTCAGCCCCTCCAGCAAACCGCTCAAAGCTCCCTCCCAGCGTTCCTGATCAAGACGCGGCACCCACGCCAGGCCCAGTTGCAAAACTCGCTGGCCCCACTCGGGCCGCTGCGCCAGCACCACCAGCACCGCCATAGCCGCCAGGGCCGCAGCCCCTCCGAGCATACCGGCCTGCCGCGTCCACCCCGCCTCTCCTACAAAGGGCACCGTGAGCGCCAGCAACAGCACTACCACCAGCATGTCCAGCACGCGCTCGACGACGACGGTGGAAAGTGCCGCGCTCGTCCTGACCTTGCCCCCCAGCCCAATCGCCACTGCCCGCGCCGGGTCGCCCAGCCGGAAAGGGAGCACGTTGCTGACCAAATAGCCAATGTTGGTCACGGCGAATGTTTCGGCCAGACTGACCTCTGATCCCAACAAGATACGCCAGCGAATCGAGCGTGATACCAAATAACCCAGGATCGCCCCACCCGCCAGAATCAGATAGCGCCAATCAGCCTCAAGTAGCGCCACGCCCACCTGATCCCACTCAATGCCAACCAGGGCCAGCGCCAGACAAATCAGGCTAATTATTATACCAATCCAGAATTTCCACTTGCGCATGAGAAGGGATTATACCATCAGAAGGAAGATGGACAAGAGACTGTCATCACGGGCTGAAGCGGAACAGACACACGTCTCCGTCCTGGACTTTGTAATCACGGCCCTCAATTCGCGCGACACCCCGCTCCCGCGCCGCATGCCAGTTCCCCGCTTCCACCAGTTGCTCGAAACTCGCCACCTCAGCACGGATGAAACCACGCTCCATCTGGCTGTGGACTTTGCCGGCTGCCTGAGACGCTTTGGTGCCACGCCGTATCGGCCAGGCCCGCACCTCGCGGCCACCTGTAGTGGTGAAAAAGGTGATCAGATCAAGCACCTCGTAGCTCGCCTGGGCCAGCGCTTCCAATCCCGAACGCTCCAACCCTGCGTCTGCGCGATAAGCAGCAGCCTCATCGGGCGGCCACTCGCTCAAGTCAGCCTCCAGTTGGGCACAGAGGACGACACAAGGAACGCCTTCCCGCTCCGCCAGGCGAGCAACCTCCTCAGACAACGGGCCGCCAGCGGGCAGACTTGCCTCGTCAACGTTGGCCACGTAGATGCGCTTCTTGGCAGTGAGCAGGCACATCTCCTGCGCCAACGCCGCCTCGACCGCCCCCCCTGCCGCCCACACGTCAGCCCGCTCTCCGGCCTGCAAATGCGCGCACAACTCCTCCAGCGCCTCCAACTCTGTGGCGTAATCACGAGGTCTGGCCTTGGCCGCCGAACGCACCTTGTCTATCCGACGCTCAATTACCTCCAGATCAGCCAGGATCAGTTCCAAATCGAGCACTTCCAGGTCACGCAGCGGATCCACTGTCTCCATTATGTGTGCCACGTCGGGATCAGAAAAACAGCGACAGATGAGTGCAACGGCATCCACAGCGCGGATGTGGCCCAGAAACTGATTACCCAGCCCCTCGCCGCGGTGTGCGCCATGTACCAGGCCCGCGATGTCCACAAATTCGACCGTGGCCGGGGTCACCCGCTCCGGCCCGACCATCTGCGCCAATACCTCCAGCCGAGGATCGGGAACTGCCGCCACGCCGCGATTGGGATCAATCGTGGTGAAAGGATAGGCTGCCACAGCAGCCCCAGCCCGCGTAAGACCGTTGAACAGAGTAGACTTGCCCACGTTGGGCAAGCCTACGATGCCGACTCGCAACGCCATGCCACTCCCCGTTGCCTAGTGTAGCTCATCTGCCTCCGGCGGATTTTCCTCGTCCAAGGGCAGACTGACGTAAAAAGTGCTCCCCTTCTCCAGTTCGCTATCCACCCATACCTTTCCGCCGTGTCGTTCGATGACAGACTTGACGATTGCCAGCCCCAGGCCAGTCCCCGGCACATCTACTGTGTCACGTCGTTTGATGCGATAGAATTTCTCGAACAGGCGCACCTGATCAGCCGGGGCGATACCGACGCCGGTGTCGGTGACGTGGATCAACGCCTGTTCATCGTGCACCGACAGCCCCACCGTAACAGTGCCACCACTGGGGGTGTACTTGATCGCGTTGTCAACCAGATTGGCGACCGCCTGACGCAGCAGCGCTGCATCGCCAGAGATCATCGCCACATCTTCGGCAGGCTCCAACCGCAGGGTAAGCCCCTGAGCAACCGCCCTGGCCCGCATACCATCCACCGCCTCGACCAGGATCGCCCCCAGGTGACAAGGCTTGCGCTCCAGTCCTACGCCGGCCTCAATGCGTCCCAGGTCGAGCAGGTCGTCAATCAGACCACTCATCTGCCCAACGCCATGCAGGATTTTTTCGACGTAATCCCTCTGCTTGTCGTTGAGCCCGCCCACCATCGGGAGCATGGTCGTGTAGCCGCGCATGAACGTCAGTGGCCCACGCAAGTCGTGCGAGACCGTTGCCACAAACTCGGACTTCATCTCGTCCAGTTCCTTAAAGTGGGTAACGTCGCGCATCATGGCCACGCGGCCAATCCGCTCCCCGTTAGCACTCAGGATAATCGAGACATTGGCGTACAACGTCCGGCCATCGGGCAGAGGGATCTCCTTGACCAAAGCTTCGCTGGCAGGCAAGGGCTCTTCTTCGAAAAGCTGCACCAACTCGGGCAACAATCCAGTCTCACTGACATTCTGGCCTGTGACCACATCTGCTGCAATGCCAAAAGCCCTCTCAGCAGCGGGGTTGACCAGCAGGATGCGATCATCGTGATCGGTGACCAGAACGGCATCGGTAGTGCTGGCCAGGATTGCCGCCAGCCGCCGTCGCCCGCCCTCCGCAGACTGGAACAAGCGTGTGTTCTCCACCAGTACTGCCATCTGGCTGGTCAAGGTGGAAAGCAGATCAATCTCCGCAGCGTCAAACTGGTGAGCCTCGCCATACCCCACCCACATCACGGCTGCCACCTGCTCCTTGGTGCGCACGGGCAAGGCAATGATAGCCTGTATCGGCCCGCTCAGCGCCTCAGGCTCGGCCAGAGTCCTGGCCCTGGCCAGGTTTTCCACGATCAGAGAGTGCTCCAGGTCTCGGGTCGCTGCGGAAACCGCCCGGTCGAGTGCTCCCAATCCTTCACGCGGCTCCCCCCGCGCCATCACCATCTGCGGGTTGCCATCAGCAGAAAGAAGAACAATCCGAGCCACCTGCGCGTGAGTTGCCTTCAGCGCCCCTTCGAGAACGAACGGCATCCCCTTGTGCAACTCTAGCGTCGCCGAAACCGCCTGGCTGATCTGAAGCAGCAACGAAAGGTCTTCCAGGCGGTCCTTCAACCGCACGCGCATGCCTTCAAACGCATCTCCGACCCGCGCCACCTCGTCGTCGCCAGGAACCCACACCGGCTGTGTCAGGTCACCCTCGGCGATACGGTCGGCCGCCCCCGCCAACTGCGTCAGCGGCCGCGTCACCCAGCCAGTAACCACCGGGATGACGATCACCAGCACGCCTCCCAACAGAATCTGGAGAAAGAGCAGAGGGGTGGCAATCTGTGTGGCTTGCTCCAGCACAACCTCGTAGGGCAGGCAAATCACTACTGCCCACGGGTGGCCCTCCACCGGCAGGTAGTAGACCAACTGGCGGGTGTTGTCCTTGCGACTGGGGCTCTCGTAAGCCCAACCACGTAGCACGGTGGCGATGCGAGGACGGTCCTCGTCCACGTGCCACTCGGCGAGCAGCATGTCGGAATCGGAATGGGCCACAATGTGCCCCTCCTCATCCACCACGAATCCTTCTCCGCGCGCGTCGGTCCACTGCAAACTCGCCAGTATCCGATCTATCACCGGATTGATGTCGAGACAAGTGCGCCCTAGCAGCACTCCGTAGCGACGTCCGGTATCCTCGTCTTCGACTGGCGTCAGGAACGAAAGGATGGCCTCGCCCTGCCGCGAGCGATGCACACAACTGATCTGGGTCGCTGCGCTTTCCAGGACACGCTCCAAGATCATCTGCTCCTGTGCCGTCAGTTCCGGGTCGCCGACCGGCGCCGGCGGATACATCGCCTGCAACTCCCCGGTCACGTCAAACAGCATCAACTGATCGAAGAATACCACAGCCCGCAAGTCCCTGCGCAGACGGTCCTCCAGCGCAATCGGGTCGCCGTTCCACAGGTCCTCGTCATTGGCGTACGCTTCGAGCAAGCCCTGCCCGGTGTGGATGAAATAGGGGATACCTTCAGCAGCGCTGTTGGCATCGCGCGCCATCTCACCCACCGACTCCAAGGTCGCCACGTGGAGCGTCGTCCTGGTCACAGCGTAGACAAGCACAGCCGTCATGAACAATATCAGAGGTACGAACAGGAAGAGCAGCCTGCGGCTCAGGCTACGGCTGTAGGGAGGCGAGCGGTACGCCACACGAACGGGACGGAGAAGCGGAAAGAGCACATAGATCACCTGGGCGAGACTTCCCGCCACAAAGCTCTCCAGCAACATGGGACCAAGATGAGCCAACGTCAACGTCCATGCATAGTCGAGCCCCGCCAGCCCCGAAGCAGCAGCATGGGCGAACAGCGATAGCAACAGAAAAGAACACGCCAGCAGACACGCCAGGGGTACTGCAACAATGGGCTGGCGCAGTACGAGCGACAGGCGGCCTCGATAATCCTGGCGCAGGAAAAATCCAACCAAAAAACCAAAGAAGGCCAAGTAAAAGGGATCGGTGATACCGCCGGTCGTCATCCCGGCACGCAGTATCCCGCCGACGAATCCCACCAGCAATGCTGGCCCTGCGCCCAACCAGGCCCCAGCCACAACGACCGGCAGCGTCAGCAGCGACGCAAACGGTTCAGCCGGTTCGGCGGGAACGTTGGGAGGTGGCAACAGGCTGGGTCGAGAGAAAGGTAGCACCAGCACAGCCGCCAACAAGGTAGCCACCAACAGACCCGCAAGCAGGAGAAGACGACGCCAGTTCAGCCTCTTGAAATCCTGCCGGGAATAAAAAAATAGCAACACGAATATCGCCAGCACATAAAAGATCAGAAGAGGATATTCCCAGAATTCGAGTTTGAGGAAGGCCAGGTTACTCCACGGCCTCCAAATTTCAAAAGGCATACTGAAACCCTTTCCCACGGATAGTTAAAAGCCTGCCAGACAACTACTCACCCTCCCGCAGGTTTGGACGCTTTTTCGACGCCAATTCCAAAAGATTATAACACACCCGTAAAAATAGTTCAAACTTTGCCCGTCACTACCGCCCTACCCTCCCGCAGATTACAGCGGGAGGGTGATTTGCTCACACTCCCAACAGAGGTATAATACGACCATGGAAATCCAAGTCGCCACCGCCAAAGTGGGCAAGTGGGCCACCAGCGAGAGTGGGGACACGCTGGAGATGATCGAGCGTCCCCAGGGTGGCTTCTCCTTCGTGCTGGTGGACGGCCAGCGTTCCGGGCGAGCCGCCAAAGCCATCAGCAACCTCGTGGCCCGCAAGGCCATCTCTGAACTGGCTGAGGGGGTACGTGATGGAGCAGCGGCTCGTGCCGCCCACGACTACCTTTTCACGCACAAAGCCGGCAAGGTCTCAGCCACACTCAACATCCTCTCGGTAGACCTGACTTCCAAAACGCTGGTGCTCTCGCGCAACAATCATTGCCCTATCGTCGTCATCACGCCCAATGACGGGCTATGGTTACTCGACGAGCCATCGGAGCCGGTCGGCGTGCGACGCGGCACCAAACCCCAGATCACCGAATTGCCGCTGGTCGCTGGGACCGCGGTCGTGGTCTACACAGACGGCCTGGAGACAGCCGGAGCGCGTTCAACCTGCGTCTTCGACGTCACGGCGGCAGTACACGAGCTGACAGCCAAGGGCAACACAAGCGCCCAGAAGTTGGCCGATGGCCTGCTCGAGCGGGCGCTGGCACTGGACGAGGGGAGACCTCGCGATGACATCAGCGTGCTCGTGCTGTGCGTCGTGGACCGCGCCGGTGACGACGTGCGCCGCCTGGCAGTCAGGCTCCCCCTGTGAGACAGACGTGAGACAGACGAGGCAGACAAAACGATCCCGCTACTTGCAAGCCCTATGGCGCGATACACAGGTACTAGTACGGCAGTTTCGCACCTCTCTGTTCGCCTTCGCCCTGCTCCTGTGCGGGGGCACGCTGATTCTGCGTCTCTTTTACCTCTATCCCGAAACCGGACAGCGCCTCGGCTGGGCCGAAGCACTGCACGCCACCTTCCAACTCGTCTTCCTGGAAACAGTCCTGCCGTTCCCCAGGGCGACAGGTCTACAACTCGTGTTCATCGTCGTCCCCCTCATCGGACTGGCCGTCGTCGCCGATGGCGTCTTGCGCTTCGGAGTCGCGCTGTTCAACCGTCGTGAGCGAAAGGAGGCATGGCAAGTGGCTATCGCTTCGACTTACCACGATCACATCGTCGTCTGTGGCCTGGGAAAAGTCGGCTACCGAGTCGTGAAGGAACTATTGCGCCTGGGAGAAGACATCGTCGGTATCGAACGCAACACCGAAGGCATGTTCCTGGAAGAGATACGCCAACTGAGCGTGCCAGTGTTGCTGGGCGACGCCCGGCAGCGGGAGATGCTGGAGAAAGCCCGTGTGCAGGATGCCTCCGCCATCGTCGCCTGCACCCAGGATGATCTGGCCAATCTGGACATCGCGCTCGACGCCAGAGAACTCAATCCAGGCATCAAAGTGGTGCTGCGCATGTTCGACGCTCGACTGGCAGAAAAAGTCAAACGTGGGTTTGGCATCCACACCGCCTTCAGCACTTCAGGGCTGACCGCCCCCATCTTTGCCGCCGCCGCCACACGAGCCCAGATTGACTACTCATTCTACGTGGACGACGTGCTGCTAAACGTAGCACGGGCGACAGTACAGGCGGGTTCGGCGCTGGAGGGATGCACCATCGCCCAGGTGGAACAAGACCTCGATCTTACCATCATCCTGCACCAGGGCCCGAATAGCCTCGATCTGCACCCTGCTCCCGACGTCACACTTCGCGCTGGAGACCGGCTGGTGGTCTTTGCCTCGCTGGAATCGCTGGCTCAGTTGCGCAGGATGAGCGGTGGTGAGCAATAGGACGCTGAAACAGGCCCGACAGGAAAAACGCCCGCTCATCGCCGTCGTTGGTCCGTGCGCCTCGGGTAAATCGCTGCTCGTGCAAGCACTGCGGGTACAGGGATACAATGCCCGCGAGGTGGCACAGGAACATTCCCACGTACCCACGATGTGGCAGCGTCTCACCCAACCCAACCTGCTCATATACCTGGACGTCTCCTGGGAAGTCGCCTCTCGTCGCCGGCCCAGTGACGCCGGGCCGCGCTGGTGGGCCGAACTGGCCCGGCGGCTGCGCCACGCCCGCCAGCACGCGGACCTGTACATCCACACCGACGAGTTGACACCGCATCAAGTCCTGCAAAGAACACAGGCTTTCCTCAAAAGCGCCTCCTGGCCCAATGTTGCGAGTTTAGGACGCTGAGGGTATAATAGCAAGGGAAAGATGAATGAGTAGATTGAGTAGATGAGGAAGAAAAGGAGTTCGCCTGCTAGACACCTGGACATGGACTCGGAAAAAGCGAGGCGGGCGTCGCAAGCGCCCGCTTCTGATTGAAAGCAGGGAGCGGACTGGATGAACGTTATATTCTGGCTGGTTGGCACACTGATCGTTGTACTGGGGCCCATCATTCTGATTCACGAACTGGGCCACTTTGTCTTCGCCAAGCTGGCGGGGGTGCGCGTCGAGGAGTTCGGCTTCGGCTTTCCGCCCCGCCTGCTCAAATTGTGGCGTGGCAAGGGCTATCTCGAAATCGGCACCCTGCGCGTGACCATCCCACTGGGCTTCCGGCTGCCCCCAGGGCTGAAAGTGGGCAACCGTGTGAGCGCCGTCGCTCACCAAAGTGACGATGGCACCTACGTCCTACGCCACCTGGCGGCGGGTGGTTCTACAGACCGTGACAGGTTCGACAAAGATCTGCACTTGCACGGCGAGTTGACCACCCTGGAAGCAGGCACGCTATACAGCCTCAATTTGCTGCCAATGGGCGCGTTCGTGAGAATGACCGGCGAGGAAGACCCCTCCGACCCGCGCAGCCTTGCGGCCCAACCCAAACGCTGGCGCGTGGCAGTGCTGGCTGCCGGGCCGGCGTTCAACATCATCGCTGCCCTGATACTGTTCGTCGGCGCCTACGCCTCCGGCATCCCCGACAAATGGCTGGTCGAAATCACGGGCGTGGAACCAGGGAGCGCCGCCGAGGAGGCTGGGTTACAGCCCCACGATATCATCGTGGCCGTTGACGGAGAGCGGATTGAGGACGGTGCGAGTCAATTGGTTGACATCATCCACGCTGTGCCAGAACAGCCCGTCGAACTCGTCATTCTGCGCGCTGGAGAGACGTTGACCATAATAGCGACGCCACGGCGCGCCCCAGAAGGCTACGGCGTCCTGGGCATCCCGATCATCTCCTGGCCCGACCGGAGCGCGATACGTCACTATTCTCTTCCCAAAGCGTTGAACGCCGGCGTCAACGACATCGTCACGACAATCGTGATGACCGTGCAGATACCGACCATGCTCGCCCAGGGCGACGTGACCCCTGAAGAGGTGCGCCCGGCCAGCATGGTCGGTATCAGCGGAATATTGGCCTTCACACTCCAGCAAAGCATCGAGTGGGGCCTGGCCTTCCCCGTGTTGCACACTGCCGCGCTCATCAGCCTGGCCCTGGGCCTGACCAACCTGCTGCCCCTCCCTGCCCTCGACGGCGGGCGCATTCTCTTTGTGCTCATTGAGGGCGTGCGAGGCCGCCGTATCTCGCCTGAGCGCGAAGCAGTAGTACACTTCGTGGGCCTGGCAATCCTGGTCAGCCTGATGGCTTTGATGATGTTCCAGGACGTCATCAACCCAATTATCCCCTGGTCGTGGCTGAAATAGAATGAGACAACCACTCGACGTCTTGATTGACGAACTGCGTGAAAGCGCCGAGCTGCCGGACCAGGCGTCTCTGTATCTCCTTTCGAGCCTGGAGGCCAAAGACACGGCGAGTGTGCGCGAGATGTGGCCATGCCTGCCTGTCGAATTGAGAAAACAGATGATCACCCGTCTAGCGGAACTGGCCGAAGCGGATTTCGAGATGGACTTTGGCCAGATCTTCCGCCTGGGACTGGAAGACGAGGACGCCGACGTACGGACTGCCGCAATCGAAGGGCTATGGGAAGATGAAGACGTGTGCCTGGTTCCACCCCTGGTGGCATGCTTGCGAGAAGACCAGGCCGCTACCGTGCGGGCAGCCGCCGCGACCTCGCTGGGTCGCTTCATACTGCTGGGCGAACTGGAAAAGATCCGCCCCGGGCCACGCGATCTGGCCTACGAGGCCCTGCTGGCTACGTGCCAGGCCACAGACGAACTCGTACAAGTGCAGCGGCGGGCGCTGGAATCGCTGGCCTATGCCAGCAACGAGACAGTGGCGGAGTTGATCCGCGAGGCCTACGCCGCACACGAGGAGAATGTGCGCGTCAGCGCCGTCTTCGCCATGGGGCGCAGCGCCGACGCTCGCTGGGCGGGCCTGGTGCAACAGGAACTCTTCAGCCCCAACCCCGAACTGCGCTACGAAGCCGCCCGGGCCTGCGGCGAGCTTCAACTCCGCGAGGCCGTGCCCGAGCTGGAGGAACTGGCGGACGATGCCGACACCGAGGTGCAGGAAGCAGCCCTGTGGGCCTTGGGGCAAATCGGGGGCGACAAGGCGCGGGAGATCCTGGAACACTGCTGTCTGGCGGAGGACGAGGCCACGCGGACCGCAGCCGAAGCCGCCCTGGATCAATTGGAATTCATGCATGGAGACCTGTCAGAACTCTTCGTCAGGCTAACCGAAGAACCGCACCGGTGAGCAAATTGCTGCGATGAGACGCTTACCTGTACTATTGCTAATCGGGACCCTTTTCCTGGCGCTTTGGGTCTCGCCACTCCCGTCCACCCTCGCGGCCAACGGCATCACTGTGGTCGAGAGCAAGAGCAGCCACATGTTCGCCCAGCAGGCCACGTTCACGCTGCAGGCCACCTCGAAAGCCAAGATCGCCCAGGTCTACCTGTTCTTCCGCGCCACGGGCGACGAGCAGGCCGAGTCTGTGAATGTGACCTTCGAGCCAGCCCGCGAGATCAACATCACCTACCTGCACGACCTGCGTCTCTCTCCCCTGCCGCCGTTCTCTACATTCAATGCCTCTGCAGCATCAACTGCTTTACGTAAAAGACCATAGTCAGCAATAGCTGCAAGAT
>JAUXFI010000081.1 GCA_030620125.1 Anaerolineae bacterium | reverse complement strand
TCTTCTGACGATCCCTGGTGAGTCTCGGCCGGCGCAGGCGTTGTCTTGGAACCAAACATGGAAGCATAGACCTTTGTGAACACCGCGCCAAACATAAAGATCTGGGCGATGTAATAAATCGCGATCAGCAATATCGCCAGCGCCCCGGCGGCTTCAAAGGCCGATGCGATATTGCTATGCGTCAGGTAAAACCCCACCAACTGCCCGCCAATGTAGAGCAGCAACGCCGTCACCGCCGCGCCTACCCAGACGTCACGCCAGGCTATCTTGACGTTTGGCAGAACCTTGTACATCAATGCGAGCGAGATCGTCAAGAATCCCATTATAAACAAAAAGTTGGCAATTGGCACGTAGCCGCCCCACTCAATAAACGAACTCAATATGGAGATGGCGACGCTCACGACCGTCGCCAGTACGAGCAGGAGGCCGACGCCGATGACCATCACGAATGCCACCAGGCGGGTCGTGATAAAGACAATGGTCCCGTTCCGTGATGGGGGTGGCGCTTTCCAGATCGTGTTGAGCGCGTATTGCAACTGGACGAACAACCCCGAAGCCGCGTACAACAATGCTCCGAAACTGATCAGGGAAATCAACGTCGTGCCGCTCGATGTGCGTTGTGAAGCCCTAACCACGATATCCTGAACGAGTTGGGCTGTCGCTGTCCCCAGCATTTCTTCGAGACGCAGGAACAGTTGGTCGGTCGCCGCCAGTTCATCAATGAATATACCCGCTACGGTCAGCGCGATGAATATCACGGGCGCGAACGAAAACATGCCATAGTAGGCCAGGGCCGCCGCCAATTGAGCGGGATTGTCGGCGTTCCAGGCGAGATATACTTTTTTCAGGAACGTTCGTATCGTAGAAAACACAGTTCCTCAGGTGGGATTTCGCGGGATGTTCCAAGCGGGCGTGCCGTCCGCGTTCCAGGCGTAGAGCATTGCCTCACCGCCAGACACGGGGGCGGCACGTCCCCTTTGAGCGTGCTCCCCGCGAAATCCTGGGAGCCCAATTCCAATTGCTCAAGTGGAGCGCAGATCCGTTCTATTCCAAAATAGACGGAGGATTTATTCGGGTTGCTTTCGATTTGCCCTTGACCTGCAACAAGTAAGACGTGATTGCCAGTCCCAGGATGATCAGGATTACGCTGATGAAGGGGTAGGGGTTTTGAGCGAATAAATATTCCACGGGTACCATTTGTCTTTCACCAATTGGAGCCGGGGCTTGAACCGATCTGGACCTTTTGGGATTATACCACAGGTACCGGCAACGCGGTAAGTGAGTCGCGTGACCGGAAGCAGCGCATACCTTGACAAAGATTGAAATCTCGTTACAATGGAGGCCGTTCTTTGAGAAACCAGCCTCACCGACGAGAGGTGACATGCGGTCAAAAAACATCATACTAGAATGGAGGCAAAAGAGAAATGACATACGTAATCACCAGTCAGTGCGAGCGTTGTGGTTCTTGCGTGGAGGCCTGTCCAAGCGACGCCATCTTCTTTGTCGAAGATGACGCCGAGTGGCCGACCTACTACATTTATCCTGAGAACTGCATCGAGTGTGCTTCCTGCGAGGCCGAGTGTGAGCAAGAGGCGATCTTTCACGAAGATGACGTGCCTGACGAGTTTGAGGGCGCCATCCAGAAGAATGCCGACTTTTTCGAAAGCGGGTCGGGCAAGGACCTCGTATAGTTCGTGGATAGACAACAAACACAGGGCCGGTTCCACCTTTACTGTGTAGAGTGGAACCGGCCTTGCTGTTTTGGTCGCCTGGCTGGTGTCAGGGTCACTACGTGTAGATCGGGCTGCTAAAGATCCAGCCTCGGCGGCCACCCTGATAGCTGCGATACACCTCGACGCGATACGCGCCCGGATCGGCGGTGGTGTGTTTCAAGTGCTGTCCCCTGGCCCGGGCGACTATTTGTCCATCGTGCACCAGGCAGATGTCGGCGCTATGGGGAGTCTGGACCTCAAAGATGGTTGCCCCTGTGCGTGTCAGTTCATCCCCCATCAGCGCGTGATTGGCGCCGCTACGGGCGTGGAAGCGGAAGCCGGCGGTCGAGGCTGGCAGATCGTATCCGACCCAGGTGCGGCCGCTCCGCAGCGCGTCGTAGATCAGCGGTTTGTCGTGCTCCAGGATGCCGTTGAGGGGGCGCTCGGTCAGAATGTGGGTGTTGACGCAGCGGAACAGGTGCGTGTAGGGGAACACCACGCGGCTGAGGGGACCCAGTGAGTAGGTGTTGCCGTGGGCGTCGGCCCCGCCGATGGCGGCGACGCGCTTGCCCTGGGATAGCAGTTGGTCCCACTGGCGCAGCGTGGCCCGGAATGGCCCGGTGATGCCCAATCCAGGGAAATAGGCGTAGAGTACCGCCATTGGTTTATTGCGCGCGAGTGCTTTGAACTCGGACATATAGTTCCAGATTTCGAGCCCCGTGTATCCTGTGACGTCCCAATCGGCCCACGGGATGGCGTCCAGGTGGGGACCGACGGGGCTGGGGTACTCGAAGGGATGGGCCAGGTAGCAGAAACCGCCTCGCTGGTTCACCGCGTCAATCAGCCCTTGCGGGTCTGAGGCCAGCGTGGCCAACTCGGCCTCGGCGTTGTAGGCCAGGAGGTGGTTGGCCTGGGGCTGGCGGCGCACGTCGTGGACTTCCTCGCCCACCAGGAGCAGTACCTTGCCGTGGTAGCCTTCGCAGCCATCCACCCACACGTTGTGGTCGGTGACGATGACAAAGTCGAGCCCGGCCTCGGCCGCCGCCTGCGCGACCTCGGCGTGGAGTGCTTGCCCGTCCGAGTAAGGGGTATGTACGTGGGGATTGCCGACGTATTCGTAGATGCTCATTGGTAATATCCTTATCGGGGAATTATATTTGCTCGCCACGGATGCGGACTTGCGTTTCTTCTATGATCCACAGTCGCCCCTCGACCGGCTCTTGTTTCAACATTGTGATAATACGTTCAAGTACTCGGATGAGGTGCTTCTTATCCTGTCGTTTCACTCGTAGCGCAAGGATCCCTGGATATTGGTGTGGTGGGTAGGCACGGATGTCCGCGAAGCCCAAATCCAGTGTAATCAGTGCTCGTCCTTCTCGTACACAAACGTCTGCGATGACCGGATCGGGTTTGCCTTGCATTCCTTGAGACGTCACAGTCACAGCGTCGTAACCAGTCTGGGTGAGAAGTGTCGCAAATTCAATTGGCAGGTTTTCGTCAATCTTGAACCGCATCATGCGACTCCAGCCATTACGGGAACGAGCCGCTCTCTGGTCAGGTCGGCAGCGTACGAGATAGCGGCCTGGATGTCGAGCGGTGTTAGAGTGGGATAACTCTTGAGAATTTCCTTCTCGCTGATTCCATCCGCCAAGTTGTCCAGAATGACAGACACCATGATGCGGGTTCCTTTGATGCACGCTCTCCCGTGGCAAATAGAAGGATCTACAGAGATTCGGTAAAGCAAGTTCATTTTCTCACCTCCTATCCAGGTTTTTCAGCAGTTCTTCAAGTGCACAGTACTTTTCAAAGACGGCATCGGCCAGCGGCCGGCCGTCTTGGCGCTGACTCACTCCCAGAAACAGGACTGCCTTCATTCCCACAGCCCGAGCCCCGGCTATGTCGGTCTCTGGCAGGTCGCCGATGTGCGCCGCCTCCTCGGGTTGGGCTTCCAGGATGGACAGGGTGCGCAGGAATTGCTCTGGCAGGGGCTTCGCCGCCCCGGTCTCGTCGGAGAAGGTCAGGGTGCGGAAGTAGGGCAGCAAACGATCGCGGCGGAGGATTTCGCGCAGCACCCGCCCCGGCGTCAGCCCGGTGTCGGAGATGAGCCCCAGGCGATAACGGCGGGACAGGCGGGGCAGCACCTCGGCCACGCCGGGGACAGGTCGGGGCGTGTCGCCGCGCAGGTAGATCTCCTCAATGGGCCGGCACAGGCCAGCCAGCGCGTCCTCGGGCAGGTCCGCTTCGAGAGAAGCCAGCACCTCCCGCAGCCAGTGCTCGATGGTGATGGAGCGCTGCTCCTCCCGCCAGGCATGCTCCCACACGGACCCAGCGTGGCGGTAGGCCGCTTCGAGGTCTGCCCAGGGGTGCGGCTGGGAGTGGCGGTTTAGAACCTGCTCCAGCAGATGTAACCGCTCATCGCGGGCATAAGCGTTCTGGTAGAGGGTTCCCCAGAAGTCGAATGTTATGGCTCGTAGCATAGACGCTATAATATCGTACCAATGGCCCATTGTCAAGCGGTGAAGATGGAAGTATAATCAGGTAGGAATCTGGAGTCGTGGGATGAGAAACCAGAAAGTGGCCGAAATCTTTGTAGCGATGGCGGACACCTTGGCCATCCAGGGGGAGAACTATCACCGCATTGCGGCGTATCGGCGCGCCGCTGAGAACGTCGCTGCGCTGGACCGGCCCATCGAGGAGGTCTGGCGGGCTGGGGAACTGGAGGCGATTCCCGGCATCGGCAAGACGCTGGCGGCCAAGATTGACGAGTTGATGCGCACGGGTCGCCTGAAGGCTTACGAGAAGCTAAAGGCGCAGGTGCCGGAGGGGGTGGTGGCGATGCTCCAGGTTCCCGACGTCGGCCCTAAGAGGGCGGCGCTGTTCTGGGAGGAACTGGGCATCACCAGTGTCGAGGCGCTGGAAGTGGCGGCGCGGGGAGGGCGCTTGCGCCACTTGCCCGGAATGGGCGTCAAGAGCGAGGAGAAAGTGTTGGGTGGAATCGAGGCGCTGAAACTGCGCCCAACTCCAACGCACACGGGGTGAGCGGGTCTGCCATCCTGTGAGGAGAGTGTGAGATGGATCACCGCATCGTTCGTTTGGGGATAGTGGTGGGGATTGCGCTGCTGGCGCAGGCGATGTTGGGGACGGGACCAATACCCGCCAGGGGGGGCGTGGTCGGAGACCAGCCCCAACGGCTAGAGTGGCCCCAACGGCTGGAATGGCCTGGGGGAGGGGTTGGCCCGGTCTGTTTCTGGTCTGAGCAGGGGCTGGTCTGCGTCGAGCGGGCCGGGGTCAAGACGCTCGCTGATACACGGGTCGCGCCTGAGACGCTGCTGGCGGCGCTCGTGGCAGGCCCCACCGCCGAGGAGCGGGCGCGTGGCCTGCGTTCAGCGATCCCCGAAGGGACGGTGCTGGAGGACGTGGATGCGCTCAATACCACCTTCACCGTGCGGCTGGCGCTGCCGGCCGAATCGCTGGCCGATCTGGACGCGATGACCGTCGAGGAGATCGTCGAGCAGGTGGGAGCGACGCTGGAGCCGCTGGGCTGGCGCGATTTGCGCGTGGAAACGCTGGATCCGGCGACGCGCGAGTTCCGCTCCCTGGCCGATTTCCTCCCGCCGCTGCCCGCGCCGCGCAAAGAAACGTTGTCTTCGCCTCTTTCCCCCCTGTTGGGGGGGATGGAGGGGGGGGAACCGCAGGGCACGCTCAGCGGCAAGACTGTCTACGTCAGCGCGGGGCACGGGTGGGAGTGGAGTGTCTATGGCTGGCGGGTGCAGCGCATCCCCTACCCGCGGCCTCCCTACGTCGGCCCCATCATTGAGGATCACAACAACGCCGAGGTGGTCAACCAGTATCTGCTGCACTACCTGTGGAACGCCGGCGCGCGGGTCTTTCCGGTGCGGGAACGGGACATGAACGGTGTGGAAGTGGTGGTGGACAACGACGACCCCGGCCTGGGCGCAGGATACGTCGAGACAGGCGCGTGGGCTACCACTCTTATCACAAGCACGGGCTACGCGGGCACCGATTACCGCTGGGCCGAGACGGTGGTCGGCAATCCCAGCGCCACCGCCGTCTGGACGGCCACGCTGCCCGCCGATGGCCGCTACGCTGTCTACGTCTGGTACCGGCAGGACAGTACCCGCGCTCCTGATGTCCATTACACCGTCCATCACGCCGGAGGCACTACCGAGGTTCTCGTCAGCCAGCAGATGCATGGAGACACCTGGCACTACCTCGGCACTTTTGGCTTCTGGGGCGGGGAGGAGGCGCGGGTCGTTCTGACCAACCAGTCCACGCTGGCCGGTCACGTGGTCGTTGCCGACGCGGTCCGCTTCGGCGGGGGAACCTTCGACGACCTGACAGGTATTGAGACGGCAGCCCCGGAACCGCCGGACGAGCCCTGGTGGGAGGTGGGCGCCTATTACCACGTCCAGCGGCTGGGGATGGACCCTGACGGCTGGCCCTACTTCAATGACATCGTCGCCCGCCCGATGTACGCCCGCTGGGAGCACGCCGGCACCGGAGAGGACGCGGTCTACATCTCCTGGCACACCAACGGCTACAATGGTTACCAGTGGGTCGTCAGCGGCACGGTCAGTTACATCCACAGCGGGGAGAGCAAGCCTGTTACCGAGGGCAGCGCTGCCTTGCGGGGTGTGGTGCACGACGAGCTGGTACACGACATCCGCGCCGGCTGGGACGCTGGCTGGGCTGATCTGGGCGAGCGCAGCAAGAATCTGGGTGAACTGCGCGAGTTGTGGGACGACGACCAGGCGGTGCGTATGCCCGGCGCGTTGATCGAGGTGGCCTACCACGACCACCCAGAGAGCACGGATGCACTCAAGGAGCCGCGCTTCAATGTGCTGACTGCCCGCGCCGTCTACCAGGGCATCGTCAAGTACTTTGAGCAGCGGGACGGGGTGGATCTGACGCTTCTGCCGGAGCCGCCGACCCATCTGGCGGTCCAAAACGTGGGCGCGGGGCAGGCGCGGGTCTCCTGGCGGCCCCCCCTCACCGATACTGTCGGTCTGGTGGGCGACGAGGCCACCGGCTACCGGGTCTACACCAGCACCGGCGGCCTGGGCTGGTCGAACGGCGTGCCCGTGACGGCGACCAACGCTTACACCCTCACCGGTCTCTCGGAGGGGCAATTGCTCTTCGCGCGGGTCACTGCCACCAACGAGGGCGGCGAGTCTTTGCCCACCGAGACGCTGGCGGTGCGCGTGGGGGACGGGGCCGGGGTGCTGTTGGTCAATGGTTTCGACCGGCTCAACAGCGCGATGCTGGTGCCCGATTACTATGCCCCGACGGACGAGGAGCACCTGCGGATGTTCCTCGACCAGATGAACCGGTACGACTATGTGATCCAGCACGGGGAGGTTATCTCCTACTCCTTCGACAGCGCCAGCAACGAGGCCGTACAGGAGGGCCTGGTTATCCTGAACGACTACGCGCTGCTGGATTGGATCCTGGGGGAGGAGTCTGCCCCCGGCGAGACGCTGGACGCGACGGAGCGGGCGCTGCTGGCGGACTTTCTGGGCGACGGCGGGGCGCTGTTTTTGAGCGGCACGGAGGTGGGCTGGCACCTGGACTATTTAGGGGTTGATCCCGGTTTTCACAACAATGTGCTGCGGGCCGACTATGCCGGGGACGACGCGGGGACTTGTGAGGTCACAGCGGTCACTGGCTCCATCTTTGAGGGATTGTCCCCCTTCCGCTTCGACGCGCCGGGGATGTACGACGCCGACTGCCCGGACCAACTGACGCCGGTCAATGGTTCCGTGGCGGCGCTGACCTATACTGGTGGCCTGACGGGGACGGCGGCGGTCCAATATGGGGACGGCTGCGAGCGGCTGGTGTACTTTGGTTTTCCCTTCGAGACGATCCGGCCCGAGGCTCGGCCCGACGTGATGGCGCGGGTGTTGGATTTTCTGGATCTCTGTTTGCCCGCGTTTGCGAACACGAGGATCAGCAACCCGATTCACGGCAGTGCCCACAACATCGTACCACGTTCTGAGGGCACGACCGAGGCGTTCGAGGCGGAAATCGAGAGGGTGGAAGTACAGGTCGAGCGTGCCAGCGACGGGCAGTATTGGGGAGTGGGCGACTGGGTGACGGAGACGACCTGGTTGACGGCCAGCGGGACGATCACCTGGTCATACGATCTGCCGCCTGCCCTGGCCGACGACGACTACTCGCTGCGTGCCCGTTCCTGGACGACCGAGGGCGTGGAGACATCGCCTGCCGCGGTCGTTTTCACTTACGATACGATCTCTCCCACCGGCACGGCGCTCATCACGCCGACGGGCGGCGTCACCGTCTGTACATTGCCAGGTGTGACCCTGACGTGGGAGCCGGTCGCGCCGGACGGCGGTTCGTCCCTGGCCTACGTGGTGGAACTGGACGGGCAACTCTACACGACGACTCAGTCGGCGTACACGGTCTCCCCTGTTGCCGATGGGGCGCACACCTGGGCGGTGCAGGTCTTTGACGCGGCAGGGAACCGGTCGGGATGGGTCAGCGA
>JAUXFI010000160.1 GCA_030620125.1 Anaerolineae bacterium | reverse complement strand
CGGTCATTGGGTACTCCTTGGCAAAAGTTGACTGGATTGTAGCACTTTTGGGCCAAAGGCGCAACTTTTCAGGCTGCCTGGGATGCGGTATAACGTGTTTTCTTACCACGAGGTATAGCCGGAGTGCAACTGTATACCTACCTTCATCCGTCCCAAACCGGTGCAGGTGACACAGGTCGAGCGCTTCGCTCAGGCCTGACCCCCGGTAACGGTTTTCAGCGGGTGTCGCCGGAGGGAACGGATGTGGCCGCGTTAGCCGCGCCACATTGGGATGCCGCCACTGTTGCCTGTCTGCGGGTACCGTACCATCCGCTTGCCCTTTGAGAATCATCGTAGTATAATTTCTACAAAGACTACAAATTGAGCAATTTGTACTGAGCCGTAGCACAAGGTCGGTTCGTGGAGGAACAGATGTTGAAAACCATTTCATCCTCGGAACTGCGGGTGCAGGTTAAAACAGTTCTCAACGAGGTGGGCTACGGGCAGGAAGTGCATTACATTGTGCAAAAATTCGGCGAGCCCACCGTCGCTATCATCAGCATGGAGGATTTCCGCCTTCTCCAGGCGGCCAAACAACAGCAATCCACTGCTTCGCTGCGCGAGATCATCGCTGGTATCCGGGCCAGGGCACGCCAACTCGACCCCGACGAATTGGACACTTTGATTGAAGAAGCACGGGCCGAGTTCTACCACCTGCGGGGCCGCCAACCCGATGCCTGTTTTTCCTAGAACACGGGTCGTCCTCGACACCAACGTCTTGGTCAGCAGTCTGATCGCTGAACACGGCTTCCCACACCAGATACTGGATGCCTGGCTGGAGGATCGTTACGCTCTCAGGGCTGTTCAGTTCTCACACAGAACGCTCCTAGCCCCCGTCCCGGGGGCGGCCCATGCAGCGGTTTGCCGTTTTTGGGAAGGTTTTCGCTCCCAAGACGCCCCCGGGACGGGGGCTGAGAGCCTTGGAGAGTTAGAACTGAACAGCCCTGACGCTCTCGTGACCTCGCTCTATCTGATTGAGGAGTTGATCCACGTTCTTTCTTATCCACGCATTGCCAAGCGCCTCCGCCTGGACGAAGATGAATTGGCGGCAATCCTGGCCGCCCTGCTGTCCAAGGCGGAGGTAACTCCTGGTCGTCTCCACTTGCCAGGGGTAACCCGCGACCCCAAAGATGATGCCGTCGTGGCCTGTGCAAAGGAGGGAGACGCCGATTATATCATTAGCGGTGACCAGGACTTGCTGGTGCTGGGCGAATACGAGGGCATCCGTGTTGTCGCACCGTGCAGGTTCGTAGAGATTCTGCAGGAAGAGCAATAAGCTGCCAAACGAGAAGAAGACACGAGGAGGTGTCCCCATGCCCATCGTCACTATTGCCGACACGACCAAAGGTCTCAAGCCCGCGCTAGAGGCCATCTTTGCCCCGCACGGCGGCATCGAGGGTGTGATCCCCCAAAAGATCAAAGATGGCGGAGGGACCGTCTACGTCAAGCCCAACGGCATCCACTTTACCCCCCACGCGCACACCGACCCTCGCGTGCTGGAAGCTCTGCTGGCCTACTTGCGTGACCACGGCTACAGCCGCCTGGCGGTGATGGAGAGTTGCACCGGCGGCAACTTTACCCGCCTGGTCTTTAGGGTTACTGGCTACGACCGCATCTGCCGCCGCTATGGAGCAAAGTCGGTCTACCTGGACGAAGGCCCCACGGTCAAGGTGGATCTGCGCGACGGCACCCGCGCCCGTGTCTCCCGCCGCCTGCACGACGAGATCATCCAGCGGGGCAGTAATTTCTACCTCGATCTGCCCAAGCTCAAGACCCACTCGATGGCGGCGGTGACGCTGGGGGTGAAGAACCAGCAGGCGTTCCCCGTTGACGCCGACCGGATGAAGCAGCACAGTCTCGCGACGCTCCACCGCCGGCTGGCTGCGCTCTACGATCTCACCCGCCCCGATTTCTGCATCATCGAGGGGCTGATCGCTACCGCCCACGGCCACTTTCCAATCACGGCGTTGCTAGACGAGTACCTTGTGCCGATGGATATCCTCATCGGCGGCTCAGACACGCTGGCGGTGGACGTGGTGGGGGCGCGGGTATTGGGCTACAGCCTGGAGGAGGTCGAGCACCTGCGGCTGTGCGCCGAGTGGGGGCTGGGCGAGGGTGACCTGGCGCGCATTGACGTGCGCGGCGTGGAACTGAGCCGCTTCACCGAGCGGCTCCCTCACACCATGCTGCGTCGCTTCCACCCCGACGTGCGCTGGGTGGTCGGGCGCACGAAGGCGTGTGTGGAGGGCTGCCGGGGGAACTCTGAGGCCACCCACGAGATGCTCTACAACGACTATGATGGCCAGGGCGGCTGGACGCTGGTCTGCGGTTCCGGCTCCGAGGAGGCCGACCTGGATGACCTGCCGGGCGACATCCTGATCGTGGGGCCGTGTGCGTGCGAGGAGGTCGGGGACCTGCTGGCGCAGCGCTACCCCGACCGGCGCATCTACCAGGTGCCGGAACACAACGACCTGATGACCAACACCCGCTACCAGGCCCGCCTGATGGGCGTGACACCGGTGATGATGGTGCCGCTGAATCCGCTGGTCTCCGCCTTCACCCTGCTCCAGGCCAAGTTGCACGGTCTCACGGCGCGGGTTCCGCCGTTGTTGGGTTGACCAAGAAGCCGGGTGACCGGAGGGAGCAATGTAGTCACGGTTGAGGGTGACGTATTCTTCCGTCAAGAAGCAACTCCTCTCAAGACCTGACAGGTTTTCTGAAACCTGTCAGGTCTGGTCATATTCGCTGGCTTTCCCCACCAGGAGAGCTTCTTCGCTTCCCCCAAACCTTCCTGAAGAAAAACGTGCCCCGCCGGCAGTCTGGACGGGGTGACAACTATGCCCCAACCAGGTGGACGCACGTAACCAGGACTCATGATACGTTTGTCTTATAGACATAGCCTTTGAGAAGTGCTATACTGTGAAGTAATACGTCGCTGGCCGCCAGCGAGCATTTCTACTTGCCTGGCTGTGGAGTACAAGTGCGTTGCACCTTGAAGGAGATGGATCATGTTTAGCCCAAGGTCAATCTCAAGCAAACTCAAACCAATCGTAAACATTGTTCTACTGACCACGCTGCTATTACCCGACGTGTCTCTGCTGCAGGCAGCCCGCCTCCAGGCTGATCAGACCTCGGAGGTTTCTGAAACCTCCGAGGTCTGGCCTGAGGACGTATCCGCCGACTGGTGGGCGGAGAGACAAGATTCCGTCCGCCAACCAGAACACCCCGCCACCCTGGCCGAGCAGGACGCCGCGCTCCAGGCCGCCTATTCCGAGGCGCTGGGGAACGCCGACTCCGCCTATCACGTGATCGCAGATGGCCAGGGCGGCTGGCAGGCCGCCACCCCCAGCCAGAACCTCAGCAGCGCCTTCACCACCGATGGCATCGTGGTGCGCGCCGGCGACGACTCTCTGCAAATGACCCTGCGTCAGGTTGGCTACGGCGAGCAGTTGACCACAGTGCAAAGCGCCGCCCCGCAGGTAGACGGCAACCGCGTGCTGTACCGGCGCGGCGACCTGACCGAATGGTACGTCAACGGCCCGCTGGGGCTGGAGCAGGGCTTTACGCTAAACTCCCCTCCCCTCGTAGGGGAGGGGCCGGGGGAGGGGTCCCCGCTAACCCTGGCTCTGTACCTGAGCGGCTCATTACAGGCCGAGGTGAACGCCGACCGGCGCGGGCTGAATCTATCCCGGCCCGACGGCAGCCCCGTGTTAAACTATACCGGCCTGACCGCCTACGATGCCGCCGGACGAGACCTGCCCGCCTGGCTGGAATTGACCACCTCCCCAGAGGGGAGGCGCTTGTTGCTGCGCGTGGACGACACCGGCGCAACCTACCCCCTGACCATTGACCCCTGGGCGCAGCGGCCCAGGCTGACCGCCTCCGACGGCGCGGCGTATGACTACTTTGGCAAATCCGTATCCATCAGCGGCGACACGGCTGTGATCGGGGCGCATCACGCTAGCGTGGGCGGCGCTGTTAATCAGGGCGCGGTCTATATCTTTGTCCGCTCCGGCGGGACCTGGTCGCAGCAACAAAAGCTGACTGCTGACGACGGCACAGAGTATGACCTCTTTGGTGCCTCCGTAGCTATCAGCATCAGCGGCGACTGGATCGTGGTCGGGGCACGTCGGGCTGACAACGACCGGGGCGCGGCTTATGTCTTTGTCCGCTCCGGCGAGACCTGGACGCAGCAACAAAAGCTGACCGCCTCCGACGGCGCAGCGGATGACAACTTTGGCAACTCGGTAGCCATCAGCGGCGACACGGCTGTGGTCGGGGCGTATGATGCTGACGTGGGCGGCGCTGTTAATCAGGGCGCGGCCTATGTCTTTGTCCGTTCCGGCGAGACCTGGAGCGAGCAACAAAAGCTGACCGCCTCTGATGGCAACGTAAATCAGGAGTTTGGCTCCTCTGTAGCCATTTTTGGCAGCACCCTCGTGGTCGGGGCACATCGGGCTGCCAACTACCGGGGCGCGGCTTATGTCTTTGACCGCTCCGGCGGGTACTGGAGCGAGTTCCAAAAGCTGACCGCCTCCGACGGCGCAGGTGGTGACGACTTTGGCTTTTCCGTAGCCATCAGCGGCGACACGCTCGTGGTCGGTGCGGATCAAGCTGACGTGGGCGGCAACGGCACCCAGGGCGCGGCTTATGTCTTTGTCCGCTCCTCGAACTGGGAGCAGCAGGCCAAGCTGACCGCCGACGACGGCGCAGCGGAGGACTACTTTGGCTTTTCCGTAGCCATCAGCGGCGACACAATTGTGGTCGGGGCGTATCATAAAAACTCCTGGCAGGGCGCGGCCTATGTCTTTGTCCGCTCCTCGAACTGGGAGCAGCAGGCCAAGCTGACCGCCGACGGCGGCGCAGCGGAGGACTACTTTGGCTTTTCCGTAGCCATCAGCGGCGACACAATTGTG
>JAUXFI010000114.1 GCA_030620125.1 Anaerolineae bacterium | reverse complement strand
TGATACCCAGATTCCTCTTCAGCCCGCTGCAGTTTCCTCACGATGTCGTAGCACGCAACGATCTCTTGGGCCACCTCGTCTGCCGGGCGCAGAGGATCGGCGCTGATCACCACTACCGCCCCCAGCAGCATCCACCACAGCAGTTGTTCAAACGCTTCCTTGTTGAACCACAAGACGCCCCGGTAGCGATTCACCTGTAGGAATTGCTGCACCTCGTCATCTCTCAGCCAGGATTCTAGCACTCGATATGCTCGCTTCCCCTTCTTCCTGGGGGCCTGCATCTCGAACCAGCGCTGGTGACTGGTGAGGATCTTGATCGTCGCAACCGCCTGCCAGGCCGCGCCATCGTCCAGCTCCAGGTCTCGCAGCGCGCCAGCGGTGATTTTGCCCAGCAGCCACTCGTCAATCCAACTGCGGCTGATCTGCGCAAAGTCCGCCTCGTCCACGACTTTTCCTAGCGCGTGCGTAAAGAGCCATCCCAGGAGTGTGGGCCTGGCTGCCGGATAGTCGCGCAGGCCTGCCTGCAAATATTCTGTGGCCCACTTGTATTTCCGCGAGCGGGGCAAAGGGAAGCGACTTGCCAGAATGGGCAGGTGCAACACTGCCTCCAACTCTCGCTGGATATCTTGAGCAATCGTCGCCTCATCCCCACTTCCCCCGGTGAGTTGTTTGATCTCGCGGAGCAGGTGAGCTATCTTTTGCTCCACCTCACTATCTAGCGCCGTCCATTCCTTGCTAGACTCGCTGATTCGCTGATTCGCAGACTCGCCGATTCGCAGACTCGCCTCCATCAGCCAACGGAACATGCCGACATTGACCAGTTCTCTGAACGGGTAATGGATGGGCCGCAGGAACACCTCTTTCAAGGCCTCTTCAATGTCTGGCACTCCGCGCCCGTTCAGATAGGCCGCCAGTTGGGCATACTGGTGGAACTCGCTATCCCGCACCTCGCGGAAGTCGAGAAAGACGTGGCATTTGTAGGCAGTCAGTTCCACGTACAGCCCTTTTTCGCGCAACTCCTTGCTGCTCCGGATGTACTCCAGGCCAGTGACGCAGTCCCGAAAGATGGTGAAGGTGTCCCCGTCGTCGTGCAGCGCCAACCCTTCGCCCAGGGATTTCTGCACCAGCACTTTCTCGTCATCCTGCCCGGTTTTCACCGCGTAGGCGGCGGATGTGCGGATCCAGCCCCGGGTCTCGGCGTACTTGTTGTGGTAAACCACCAGCGCACATTCGCTACCGACGCGATTCGAGTAAGCAAAGACATCCTCGTTGACGTGGCCTTCCGGGGTAAAGAGATCGTACAGCAAAAAGTTCGCCACCTCCGCAAACAGGTATCGCCGGCGCAGCAGCGGAAAGATCTCCCGCTCGTGCCGCTCGACCAGGTAGCCGTCCGGCTGTTCGTCCCAGTACGCCCGGCGGTATTCCATCCCATACTTCTCGGTGAACCCCTTGATCTGACCGTGCCCAAACATCGGCAACCCTGGCATCGTGGCCATCATGGTGCAGATGCCAAAGTACTTGTCGCCCTTGCCAAACTGGTCCACTGCCGTGCGTTCGTCGGGGTTGTTCATAAAGTTCACGTACCGCTTGAGGATCTGCGGATCGAACTCTATGGTGTTCTTCACCACGCTGCGGTATTTGGCGTTGTCCTCGTCCCTGAGCATGTTCATGAACGCGCTGTTGTACACGCGGTGCATGCCGAGCGTGCGCACAAAGTACCCTTCCATCAACCAGAAGGCCTCGGCCAGCAACAGGGTGTCCGGCACCTCTTGTGCCACGCGATCCACCACCTCGCGCCAGAATTCGATGGGCATGAGCGCGTCAAACTGTGCTCGCGTCAGGCCGTGTTCCGCCCGCGAGGGTATGTCCCCCCCGGTGCCGGGTTCCGGGAACCACAAGCGCTGGTAGTGTTTCTTAGCCAGAGTCATCGCGGCATCGAAACGGATGATGGGGAATTGGCGGGCTACGTGCAGGATCGTTTGGATCACGGCCTCGCGGACTTTGGGGTTGAGGTAATTCAACTGGGCGGTGTCGTTCCAGGGCATGCTGGTGCCGTCGTTGCCGTGGTAGATGTACTTTTCGCTGCCGGTCCAGTGGTCCACCCGCTTAAAGACCACCGCCGCGTCGCTGCGGTTGTAATAGTGATCTTCCAGGTAGATACCCGTGCGCTCGTCCCAGGAAAGATTGGGGCCGTTAAAGGTGTAGGAGGGGAAAGGGCTATAGTCCAACGAGACGAACCAGTCGGGGTGCTCAATCGTCCACTTGGAATCAATGCCCACGTGGTTAGGCACCATGTCGCTGGCCAGGCGGACGCCCCGTCTCCACGCGCGCGCTCGCAAGTCCTGGTACGCCTCGTCCCCGCCCAGATCGGCCGCAATCTGGTAGTCGAACAGCGAATAGGCCGACGCGACAGCCTCGGGATTGCCGCACATTTGTTTGATCGTTCGCGATGCCGCGCTGCGCTCCCACAGGCCGATCAGCCACAAGCCGGTAAAGCCACGGCGGGCCAGGGTGTCCAGCTCCTCATCGGGAATGTGGTCCAGCCGCGTCATCGGGCGGCCGTATTGCCTGGAGAGTTGGTCCAGCCACACATAGATGTTTTTGGCGAGCAGCACCAGGCTGGGCATCCAGTCCCGGTCGGGGCTGAAACGCTCGGCCTCCAGTTCCAGCCCGCCAAACCCGACCACCCGGCTGGGGCCAGGCCCCAAAAAGATCGCCTTTTCTTCCTCTCTGATCAAATCCAGGCTGCTGAGCAGGCGGTACAAGTATCCCCCCAGCAAGTACCCCCATTGCTCCCGAATGTACTCCAGTTGTCCGGGAAGCGAGTGGGGTACGGCAATGGCGGGGCGGCGCAGCATATCCACCAGGTTCTGTTTTTCGGGGCCGAAGGGGGGTTGCGTCTCAAAGAACTCGTGCAGACCGGACATCACCTGCCGGTAGGCTGTCTCCTTGTCCAGCGCGGTGTCGTCGAACAGTTCCAGGAACGGAGAAAAGGCCGGGTTCGCGTTTGCCAGCCAGAGCATTAGCATTTCTTCCAGCACGATCTGGCGATGGGGAACGCCGTCGGTTTCTCCCTCCAGGTAGTCCTCAAGCGCGACCTCCCGCCGGTAGACGGCCAGGGGGGGAAATTCATCCGCAAATCTGTGCAGGGCCGCGTCCACCGCCTCTTGACCCAGCCTCTCGCACAGCCAATCCAGCGCCTGCTGCATAACCTCTGGATTCTTCTGCTCGCGGTACAGGCCGACTACGTAGTGCATGATCTCGTCAATCAGCCCCAGCGCATTGATCTGCCCTGCTTTCACGGCCTGCTCTGGGAATCTGACCAGGTCCCGCTTTTCGTTCATTTTCTGCGCAAACACGCGCACGCCGTAAAAGTTGGCAAAGATGACGTTTCCGCTGAGGGAAAACAGGGACTGGTCGAACTTGTATTGATCTCGTGCTTTGCGGGAGATGTGAAATTCCATCACAATGCGTGATGCGTGATGAGTGATGCGTGATGCGTGGCGCATGTGAGACTCCTTTAGGATTCGAACGAGACTTTGCTCAGAGGGTGCGCCGGTTTGGAGGTGTGGCATTTAGCTGGCCTGCTGCCTACCTATTTCCAAAGAGCCTCTACGGGCCTACATAACCAACGGTCGTCCCGCTGGGGATCAAATCTCTCTCGAAGGCATCCTCGCCGAGGTCGGCGGCGATGACACAGTTGCGGCCAATGCGCGTGTGGGCCGGGATGGGCGTGTTCTTGCCGACGACGGTGAGGCCGCTGTGCAGGCCAGCCGTGGCGTTGGGGGTCCGGTCGTCTCCCCAGCCGACGCAGCACCCCGCCCCGACCCGGACACGCTTGTCCAGGATGGCGTGGTCAACCACCGCGTTCTCCTCGACCACTGCGTCGGTCATCAAGACAGAGTAGCGCACGACGGCTCCCCGCTGCACCACCACCCCCGGCGAGAGCACCGAGTTCTCGACGGTTCCCTCAATGACGCAGCCGTCGGTGAAGAGGGAATTGGCTATAGTCGCTTCGCTGCGGATGCTGACCGGGGGGCGCTCTTCACTGCGGGTGTGGATGACCCATTCCCGGTCGAGCAAATTCAGCCGGGGCTTGTCCACCAGCAGATCCATGTGGGCCTGCCAGTAGGCGTCAATCGTACCGACGTCCACCCAGTAGCCGTTGTACGGGAAGGCGTAAACCCGGTGGGTCTCCATCATCTGTGGGATGATGTTGCCGCCAAAGTCGTGGCGTGATCCAGGCTGGGCGTGGTCGGCCATCAGGACTTGGCGTAACGCAGCGGTGTTGAAAGCATAGATGCCCATCGAGCCTAGAGTGCCTCTGGGCTGCGTGGGTTTCTCCTCAAAACCGATGACCTCGTACTCCTCGTTCGCCTCCAGAATACCAAAGCGGGAAGCATCCTCCGGCGCAATACGCAACGTGGCGATGGTCAGGTCGGCTCCGTGATGCAGGTGGAAAGCGGCCAGCACGTCATAGTCCATCTTGTAGACGTGGTCGCCGCCGAGAATCAGGACGACATCGGGGCGGTGGCGAAGGACGAAATCCAGGTTCTGGTAGATGGCGTCGGCGGTGCCCTGGTACCAGTCGGAATCGCGGGGGCCTACGTAGGGCTGGAGCAGGGTGACGCCGCCGGACACACGGTCCAGGTCCCAGGGCCAACCTGATTGGATGTGGTCGTTGAGCGAGCGGGGCCGGTACTGAGTGCAGATGCCAACGGTGAAAATGCCCGAATTGGAGCAGTTAGAGAGCGTAAAGTCAATGATGCGGTATTTGCCGGCGAAGGGCACTGCCGGCTTGGTTCGCTTTTGCGTGAGCACGCTCAAGCGGCTGCCCGCGCCGCCCGCCAGGACCATCGCCAGTATACGCATCCCACCTCCTACGTCCCATGTACCTTCATCGCCTGCCGGTAGAGCTTGACGTACTCCTGCGCCGAGACTGACCAGGAGAAATCAGCCGCCATCCCCCGCTGCTGCAACCCGCGCCAGGCCTTCTTGTTGCGATAGAGTTTTAGCGCCCGCCCCAGCGCGTCCTGGCACGCCTCGGGAGTATAGTCCGTGAAGGTGAAGCCTGTGCTACGACTGCGCCTGGCTCTATAGTTGGTGACCGTATCGGCCAGCCCACCGATCGCCCTCACGACAGGCACACAGCCGTAGCGCATCGCTATCATCTGCCCCAGCCCGCACGGCTCGACAGCGCTGGGCATCAGGAACATGTCTGCGCCGGCGTAAATGCGCTGCGCCAGCACGGCGTCGAACTTGAGGAAGGCGTGCATCCGGTCGGGGAAGCGGGCCTGGACGCGCTCGAACATCTCGTGGTATTGCGGCGTCCCGGTGCCGAGCAGGACAAACTGTGCCCCTTCTTCCAGTTCCAGAAGCCATTCCAGCACCGGCTCCATCAAATCCATGCCTTTGACCTCGTCCAGCCGCGTGACCATTCCGATCAGGGGCACGTCGGGTCGCGCGGGTAGGCGCGCCTGTTGCTGCAAGGCCGCCTTGTTGACAGCCCGCATGTCGAGCCGCTCGGCATCGAAATGGTTGGTGATGCTGGAATCCGTGGCCGGGTTCCATTGTTCGTAGTCAATCCCGTTGTGCACACCAAAGAGGCGATCCTGTCGCTCTCTCAACAAGGGGGCCAATCCCATCCCCATCTCTGGGGTGAGTATCTCCTGCGCGTAGCGCGGGCTGACCGTACTGACCAGGTCAGCGTGCGCGATGCCCTGGGCCATCCAGTTCACCGTCCCAGGCTGCTCGACGGACAGGTGTTTCACGTCTTCCATCTGCGCAAAGGTCAAGATCAGCCGGCCGGCAATGCCCTGGTAGGTCAGATTATGAATGGTGAAGAGAGTGGCAATGTCGCGGTAGAAGGAGTCCTTCCGGCCATCCGTGCTCAACCAGGTCGGCACGATGCCGGTGTGCCAGTCGTTGGCGTGTATCACGTCCGGCTTCCAATCCAGGAGGCGAAGCGCGGCGAGAGACGCCCGCCCGAACACGGCGAAGCGCTGGGCATCGTCATCAAAGCCATAGACGCGATCGCGGGAGGAAAAGTACAGGTCATTCCAGACGAGGTAGACAGGAATCTCCTCGCCAAGGGTGCTGCCGATCAGGTGGACATACTCCTCCCCTGGGCCAACTGGAATGTGGAAGGGATCCCCGATTTTCTCCAGGTGAAACTGATCGCTGCGGATAGTGCCATAGCGCGGCATCATCAGCCGCACGTCGTGGCCCAACGCATGAATAGACTTGGGCAACGAGCCTGCCACGTCGGCCAGCCCCCCCACCTTGGCGAAGGGAACTGCCTCTGCGGCAAGAAACAGGATTTTGAGTGGCTTTTTGCTCATAGCCTGACTCCTTCTGGATAGGTACATCCATCGTGTTTGTGCTTTATGTGTTGCATTGATCGTCACGCGGGAACGGGCGTAGGCGTCCGGGTAGGGAAGGGAGTGAAGGTGGGAACAGGAGTAGGCGTGACACGACGTCGCGGGGTGAGTGTCATTGTCAAGCTGAGACACATACTGGTGACGATCAATAGGCTGATAATCCAGAGTATGATGCGTGTCCGCCGATCTTTTGCGCGACGCACGGGGCCTCCTATGAGTGCTTCAGCAATTCCCGTTATGGGTTCGTAGTAACGACTTTAGTCGTTTGAGCCGCGTAACCGGCGACTAAAGTCGCCACTACGATGCCATATCACGCGGCGATGATGCTAAAACGGGAATT
>JAUXFI010000106.1 GCA_030620125.1 Anaerolineae bacterium | reverse complement strand
CGCTGATTCGCCTAAGAATTTTCTCCGGCGTGATCGGCAACTCGTAGAAACGCACCCCAACTGCGTTGTAGATCGCGTTGGCGTAGGCCGCGGCGACCGGATTCATAGCCGCCTCGCCGATGCCCTTGGCGCCAAAGGGGCCACTGGGCTCGTAAGTATGCGCAAAGTGGACAGCGAGATCATTCACGTAGAGGCTCTCACCGATGGAGGGCGTCTTGGCGTCAATCCAATACCCCTTGGACGTGAGCTGTCCGTCCGCGTCCCACTCGTTGCTCTCGTAGAGAGCGTAGCCCGCGCCCTTCGCCAGCCCGCCTTCGAGTTGCCCGGCCGCCATCTTTGGATTGATGACGGTGCCGCAGTCGCTGCCCAACGCCGCTTTCACCGTGCGCACCTGCCCCGTCCACGTGTCAACCTCCACCTCCACGAACACGGTGACGTAGGCCGGCGGGCAGTGAACCGGGCGGTAACTCTCCACGGCGGCGATGGTCTTCCAACTCTCGCTCCAGCAGCGGGTGGCAAGTTCAGCGATGGTCATGCGTCTGTCCGGGATCGCTGGGGAGTAGACGACGCCTTGTCCTAGCTCTTCGTCGAGCCTGAGCGTCAGCGCCTCCGGCATCACGTTCAGGTAACGCGCCGCCGTCTCCAACAGTTCCCGCCGCACCGACTGCGCGGCTTTCGCGGCAGCGCCACCGCCAGCATAGACCCCCCGCGTGGCGTGCGTGACGCAGTCGTAGACCGTCGAGCAGGTCTCGGCAGGGGCCAGGTTGACCTTTTCCAGCGGCACGCACAGCGCCTCGGCCACCAGCTTTGCCAGCGCTTCCAGCGTGCCCCCACCGTGATCCATCAGCGCCGTTATCACGTCCACCGAACCGTCAATGTTGACCTTGACCATCGCGCCGGAAAAGTCAATCACGTCCCCAGGCTGAGGCGCGCCCGCGCTGGAGGTGTGGAACCCGCGTCCCCCCCCAATGCCACGCCGATACCTTACTCCCCCTCCTCGTAGGGGGGGGCTGGGGGGGGGTAGGCGTCTCTCCCACCCGATGAGTTCGGCTCCCTTCCGCAGCAGTTCCGGCACTCCATCGCTCTGTACGATCGAGCGTACCAGCGGCCCCTGCCCCCAGAAGGTATCACCCAGGCCGACATAGTTCTTGAGCCGCAACTCGACCGGGTCCAGCCCCAGTTTCTCGGCCAGTTCGTCCATCAGCGACTCGGCGGCGAACGTGACCTGCGGGTTGCCGAACCCCTGCATCGCGCAGGAGATGGCCTTGTTGGTGTAGACCGCCGTGCCGTGGTAGCGCACGTTGGGCAGCTTGTAGAGAGAGACTAGCCAGCCAACGCACACCCCCAGAAACGAGTACGCCTGGATATTGTGCGACCCGATGTCGGCGATCAGTTCCATCTCCGCCCCGGTCAGCGTGCCGTCATTCTTGGCGGCCAGTTTCAGGTGGATCTGCGTGCCGTAGCGGGTGTGGTCGTGGGCATCCTCCTCTCGCGTCAGCGTCAGCTTGACCGGACGGCGGGCCTTGAGCGCCAGCGCCGCGCAGATCGGGATCGGCGGGTTCATCTGGATGCTCGACCCGAACGTGCCGCCGATGGGCACGCGCTTGACGTTGACCTTGCTCAACGGGATGTCGAAAATCTGCCCCAGCAGGATGCGCACGTTGTGGATGGATTGCGTGGTCGGCCAGACGGTGAGGCCGCCGTCAGGCTCCGGGCGACACACCGCCGACTTTGTTTCCATCTGCGCGTGGTACATCTTGGTCGTCTTGAACGTGCCCTCGACGATCACGTCCGCCTCGGCGAAGGCCCGCTCTACGTCTCCCTCCTCGACCTCGCGGGCGCAGGCGACGTTGTTCTCAATCTCGATCTCCTCCTCGCCCCACAGCACCGTGTCGTAGATTGGTTCGGCACCCGGCTCCATCGCCTCGACCGGATCGGTGAGCACGGGCAAGACCTCGTACTCGACCTTGATGGCGCGCACGGCCCTTTCGGCCAATTCCTCCGTCTCCGCCGCCACCGCAGCGACCGCCTCACCCATCCGCCGCACCTTGTCGGCCAGGACGTAGTGGTCTTTGTGCAGAACCGAGGGGATGGTGATGATGCGCTCGTTGTAGCGCACCTTGGGGATGTCGTCAAAGGTGATGACCACAGCCCCCATCGCCTCCGCTGCGCTCGCGTCAATGCTCTTGATACGCGCGTGGGCGTAGGGGCTGGACAAGATGCGCCCGTGCAGCATGTGTGGCAGGCTGATGTCAACGGTGTACCGCTCCTGCCCCGTCACCCTGGCAACCCCGTCCTTGCGGGGAGTCACCTTCCCTAGTACGTGAAACTCTCGCTGCTCCATAATCCCTCCGCCGATTCGCTGACTCGCTGACTCGCCGCCTCGCCCCTACACCCTCCCCGTCACCAGCGCGATCAGCGCCATCCGCGTGTACACCCCATTCCGCGCCTGGCGGAAGTAGGCTGCGCCGGGCAGGTCGTCCACGTCGGTGGCGATTTCGTCCACGCGCGGCAGTGGATGGAGGATGGTCAGGCTAGGGTTGATCCGCTCCACCATCTCCCGCGTCAGGACGTAACTCCCCTTGAGCCGCTCGTACTCCGTTGGATCATTGAAGCGCTCCTTCTGGATGCGGGTCATGTACAGGACGTTCGCCTCGGCCAGTGCCGCCTCCAGGTCGGTCGTCTCTTCGACCGTGACACCTTGCTCGCGCAGCCGCGCGGTGACCTGCGGTGGCATCCTCAGCGCGTCCGGCGCGACAAATATCAGCTTGCAGTCGTAGTGCTTGTACAGCTCTACGCCAGCGTGAACCGTGCGCCCGTACTTGAGATCGCCGCAGAGAGCGATGGTGTTGCCATCCACCTGGCCTCGCTCGGAGCGGATCGTGAACAGGTCCAGCAGTGCCTGGGTGGGATGCTGACCCGCGCCGTCCCCTCCGTTGATGACCGGGGCCTCCGCCACCCCGGCGGCCTCCCTGGCTGACCCGATCCGCGGGTGGCGCATGACGATCACGTCCACGTATTGGTCCACGTTGCGGATCGTATCGGCCAGCGACTCGCCCTTGGCGGACGAGGACGTGCCCGCCGAAGCGAACCCCACCACGCTGCCGCCCAAGCGGCACATTGCTGTCTCGAACGAGAGCCGCGTGCGAGTGCTGGGTTCGAAGAAGAGGGCGCCCAGGACGTACCCCTGCATCAGGTACAGCGCGTGTTTCTTCTCCAGTTGCTCGCGCATATCCTCGGCCACGTTCATGATGTGCTCAATCTCCTCGCGGGTGAACTGTGCCCCGTCGAGGATGTCCCTGCCCTTGAAATCAGGCATAGAGTCTATCTCCTTGTGCGAATGGTAGGAGGAACGGCTAGTATAGGAACTCTACCCCCATTGCCGCAATTTCGTCCTTTACCTTTTTGAACATGTCCAGATACCAGGGCATAGGTCGAGCGGTGCGGGCGTCGTAACATTCCTGGAAGGGCTTGCCCTTGGGGGCGTCGGCGATCTGGTGCTCGTACTTTTCCAGCAGCTTGAGGGCGATTTCGTTGGCCTGGCTGCGGGTCATCCCTTGCCGCGCCACCGCGTGCCCCACCTCACAGGCCAGGCGCGCCTCCAGTGGCGTGGCATAGTTGCGGTATTTGTTGTGTGCCACCGCCGTCTCCCACAGGTGTCCACCGGAAACCACGCTGACCAGCCCGTGAGCCGCTGCTTCGTACAGCACCATTTCGGTGCCAGGGCCGGCGTTCAGGAAGCCGTTGGACGTGGACAGGATGCGGCTGTTGCGGCTCTTGGCCTGGTGTACCATACTTACCAGCCACAACATCTCCCGCCCGCTGTTGGAGGTAAAGTGCAGGTGGAAGGGAAAGCTCTGCTGGAAACTGGCCTGATAGATGGTTAATCCCACCATGTGGTAGGCCGTCTCCAGGATCGCCGTGCCCTCGGCGCGGCCGGCGTAGCCGCCGTAAATGGCCCCGCTCAGGCAGCCGATAAAGCTCCCGAATTGCATGCAGTGGGAAATCTTGTTCAACAGCTCGTTGTCAATCTTGAGCTCGGTCAGCATACCGATGAGCCGCCCGTCGGTGTGGCGCACCCCCCACTCGTCGTTGCTCACCGCGATCTGCCCCGTGTCCGATTGGGCCGTGCCCACGGCCACCAGGAAGAGGCCCGGCCGGCCCGCCAGCTTGGCCGCCTGGCGCAGGGTCATGGCGTGTTCCATTACCCCCGCCATCTCGGTCGGCGTGCCCGACTTGATCTTGAGGCCCATGCTCTCCTCCAGGATCGGCGCGCACACGCCATCGGCCAGAGGCTCCTGGATGTAGGCGATGGACATGGGCAGGAACATCTGCTCGTCGCAGGTGATGTCGGGGCTAAAGATGCAGAAGGGCGGCTGAGTGTCCTCTACGCCCCGATGCTCCCACCAGCGCGTGTCCTTGCCCGCGCCGACGAGGTAACGTCCGGGGGCGTGATACAGCGCCTCTTTCAGTTCCGACTCGTCCACCATGATCCGGCGGTGGGTGTCCACGTTGAGCACCCCCACCTCCAGGACGAACTCTGTCGCCGCCTGCCAGACACGATCGGCCAGGCCGTCGTCGGCAGGTACGGGAGTGTCTGGGTCATACTTGATGTCGTATTTTTTGATGACTTGCTGTATCTTGGGCATAAAGATTTTGTAGAGGAATTCATCGTCCTCGCAGAAAGGGCCAGTGTTGGCCCGCTCCATGATCTCCCACATCTTATACGGCGGCATCTTGCATCCTCCTGTCTACCATCACACGTTCCAGGATCTCGACGGTCACTCCTGCATTCTCGCCCCAGCTATCGGCCCCGCACTCCTCCACCCACTCCCGGGTCACCGGGGCTCCACCGAGGATCACGTGATACTTTTCGCGGATGCCCTTCTCCTTGAGAAACTCGACGATCTCTCCCTGGCTGGGCATGGTGGTGGTCATCAGCGAAGAAGCGCCGATAACGTCAGCGTGTACTTCCTCGGCCTTGCGCACAAAGTCCAGGGCGTTGACGTTGATCCCCAGGTCGTACACCTCGAACCCTTGCACCCGGAGCAAGGTGATCACAATGTCCTTGCCGATCTCGTGCATGTCGCCTTCGACCGTGCCGATGACCACGATGCCCTTTTTCTCTGTAGGCACAGACGATTTTTGGATCTCGGGCTCCAGTTCGCTCATCACCACCTGCATGGCCTGGGCAGCCAGCATCATCTCTGGCAAAAAGATATCCATACGGGCGAACTGGTCACCGATCTCGCGCATCCCGGCGGTCAGCGCCTCGACGATTTCGTTGATGGCGATGCCTTCCTGTACCGCCTTCCTGGCGGTGTCAATGGCCGTATCTTGCTCTCCATTTTGCACGGCCTCGACCAGCGTTTGCAATATAGTCATTTTCTCGTTGTTCTCCTTTTCTTCATTTCTGACGAAGGCTCACTCGACAATGGCCGTTCTCTTTTCGACGATGCGCACCAGCAGGGACAGGAACAAAGTCAACACCAGATACAAGAGCGCGATGGTGTTGTACCCCTCGAAGGGACGGAAGGTGCGGGAAACGTACAAGCGTCCCATCTGTAAGAGGTCTGGCAAGGCGATGACGGCGATCAGCGAGGAGTCCTTGAGCATAGCGATAAAGTTGTTGCCCAGCGGGGGCAGAATGCGCCGGATGGCTTGAGGCAGGATAACGCAACGCATGGCTTGCATGTAGCTCATACCCAGAGAGCGAGCGGCCTCCATCTGACCACGTGCGATGGACTGGATTCCGCCCCGGTAGACCTCGGCCATGTATGCGCCATAACACATCGCTATGCCGATGACCGCGGCCGGGACGCCTTGCAGGTCTATTCTTCCATCCGTGGCATCGCGTAGCATGGGAACGGCAACATATCCCATGTACAAGATGATGACCAGGAGGGGAATACCCCGCATGACCTCCACGTAGAGGGTAGATGTAGCATACAAGATGGGGTTTTGGCTCACCCGCATCAAGCCAAATATCAGGCCTATCACCAGCGCAATGGCGTAGGAGACAAAGGTGACTTGCAAGGTGAGCACCAGCCCACCCATCACGAACTGAATGACGCTGAGATATGCTTCAGAGTTCAGCACTGACCAGCCAACGGTGATACCCACGATGGAGAGGATGACCGCCCACCAGGGAATGCGCTCCCAGGGAATGGGCAGCGCCCTGCCTCTTTTCAGCTTTTCCGTTTCAGTCGTCATCATATTCACTTTCCAGGCGACCAGTCCGGGAGGGAAATCATCGGTGGGGGTTGAGGACCCCCACCGATGGAGAATCCCGTTCTTGCTAACGAGATCGGGTTCAGGAGCGAGGGCACTCTACCCTCAGTCCGTGCCAAAGTATTTTTCATAGATCTCGTCGTATTTGCCGCTGGCCTTGGCGGCCGCCAGACCCCTGTTGATGGCCTCCAAAAGCTCTGGCCTGTCCTTATTGACGGCAACACCGTATTGCTCCTCGGTGTACACCCCCGGCAGTACCTTGAGGTTCATTTCCGGGTTGGCCTTGACGGTTTCAATGGCGGTTGGACTATCGCACACCGCCGCGTCCACGTCACCGTTGGACAAGGCCTGAAAAGCGAGCGTGTTCTCATCGTACCGGATCACCTCAGCCCCGGTCTCATCCGTCAGCCAGATGTCGCCGGTGCTGCCCAGTTGCACGCCGACCTTTCTGCCAGCCAGGTCTTTGGGGCTGCTGATGTCGGTGTTGTCGGCACGGACGGCGATCATTTGCCCGGCCTCGAAGTAGGGATCACTAAAGTTAACGGTCTTGGCCCGCTCTGCGGTGATGGTGGCAGCCGACATGACACAATCGAACTCGCCCGAAGCGAGCGCGACAAAGATGCCGTCCCAACGGGTGTTGACGAACTCGTACTCGAAGCCGGCCTCCTCGGCGATGGCGGCCATCAGATCCGGGTCGAAGCCCACGATGTTGCCGTTGTCATCTACGGACTCAAAGGGCGGCCACTCAGCATTGTTGCCGATGACGATCTTGCCGAGATCGGCTGCTGATTCCTCTGATTCCTCGGTGAAGGTTGTACAACCCGCCAGGGCCAGGCTCAACACAACCAGGCCAATGATCCATCTATATGTCTTCATTTCCTTCTCCTTTGTTTGTCGGTCATTCTTGCACAACGAATCAACACAGAGTACAGTATTTGTCGTATGGTAGATCACCTCCTTCGTCCGCGCGGGGCTGG
>JAUXFI010000001.1 GCA_030620125.1 Anaerolineae bacterium | reverse complement strand
TTCCACGACGACGTGACGGAGGTCACTGCCCGTGTCTGGAGCACGGCGGCGGAGGCGCAGACGCTCTACCCCATGGAGTTGGTCGCCACGACCGACGATCTGCCCTACGGCTACGACTACTGGCAGGCCACCATCCCTGCCCAGGACGAGCCGACCATCCTGTGGTACCGCTTCATCGTCCGCGATGGCAGCGACGAGGACTTTTATGAAGATGACGACCTCTTCGATGGCGGCTGGGGCACTCCCTACGACGACTCGCCCGACTATAGCTTTCAGATTGACGTCTACGAGCCTGACTTTGAGACACCTGAGTGGATGAAGAACGCGGTCGTCTACCAGATCTTTCCCGACCGCTTTTACAACGGCCGCCGCTGGAACGACCCCCAGCCCTCGGACCCCACGGTCTACGACAACCCGGTGCTCAAAAAGTCGTGGGATGACCTGCCCGAGGGGTACTGCCGCGCCTATGAGGATGTCATCTGCGACGAGGAGCCAATGGGCCGGGACTTTTTCGGCGGTGACCTGCGCGGCATCGCCAGAAAGTTGGGCTATCTGAAGAGCCTGGGCGTCACCACCATCTACCTCAACCCGATCTTTATGGCGCCCTCCAACCACCTCTACGACACCACCAACTACTATCGCATTGACCCTTACTTTGGCACGTATGCCGATTATCTGCGCCTGATCCACAAGGCGCAGCGAAAGGGCATGCACGTCATCCTGGACGGCGTTTTTAGCCACACCTCGTCCGACAGCCTCTATTTTGACAAGTACTCCCGCTACCCCACGCTGGGCGCCTACGAGAGCCAGGACTCCTCGTTCTACGACTGGTACACCTTCGACGAGTGGCCCGACGATTACAACTCCTGGTGGGGGTTCGACAGCTTGCCGGTGTTGACTGAGGAGCAGGAGGTGCGTGACTTTATCTACGGGCGCAGGTTCAGCGTGGCCCGCTGGTGGATCAGGCTGGGCGCCTCGGGCTGGCGGCTGGACGTGGCCCCCGACAAGAGCCACGAGTGGTGGCAAGAGTTCCGCCCGCGCGTCAAGTCGGCCAATCCCGACGCCGTCATCATCGGCGAGCTATGGGACGACGCCAGCCCCTGGATCCTGGGGAACGAGTTCGACTCCACGATGAACTATCGCTTCCGCCGGGCGCTGATCGGCTTCGTCAACGGCGACACCCACGACCCCAACCAGGGCTTTATCCAGGACTTGGATCCTGATCAGTTCGACAACGTTCTGCAATCTGTCAAGGAGGACTACCCAGCCCCGGCCTTCGAAACGACTATGAACCTGGTAGGTACCCACGACACACAGCGCATCCTGTGGGCACTGACGCCTGGGGCGAGGAACAGAGAAGATAAAGAGTTCAACGCCGACAACCTGGCCGAGGGCAAGGCCAAGCTAGAATTGCTGGCCATCGTCCAGATGACGCTACCCGGCGCGCCGACGATCTATTACGGTGACGAGGTTGGGATGACCGGCGATACCGATCCCGACGACAGGCGTCCCTTCCCCTGGGGGGACAAGGATACCGATCTGCTGGACCACTACAAGGCGCTCATCCGCCTGCGCAACAAGTACAGTTTCCTGCGTACCGGCAGTTTCGACCGGCTCTACACCCACAACGACGACGGCACCTACGCCTACGGGCGTAAGGATGCGTCGGGCGCGGCAGTGGTGGCCGTCAACCGGGACACGGCTGCTCACGATCTGACAATTGACCTGAACGGCTACATCCCGGAGGGGACGGTGCTCACCGATGCCTTGAACAGCGATGCCTACACCGTGGCGGACGGCCAAGTCACAGTCAGCGTAGACGGGCGCTGGGGCGCGATCCTCGTCACCCCGCCCGGCACCGACCTGACGCCGCCCGAAGCGCCTACCGGACTGGCGGCTACGGCGGCCGATGGCATCGTGGAACTGGCGTGGGACGGCGTGCCGGACGCGGCTGGGTACTACGTCTACCGCAGCCCCGTGACCGGTGGCGGCTACACGCGCCTGAACGAAACGGTGCTGGCGGACACCGCCTACAGCGACGACACGGTCGTCAACGGGCGGCTGTACTATTACGTCGTCACCGCTGTGGACGGCGTGGGCAACGAGAGCGACCGCTCGAACGAGGCGGAGGCGCTCCCGCACATGGTCATCGGTTGGGCCAACCTGCAATGGCCGCTCAGCATCGTGCACACCATCAGCGCTCTAAACCCGACCGAGAGCATCTACGGCCAGGTGTGGATTGATGGCCACACCTACCTGCCCGGCCCGACTGAGGGGCTTATCGCCCAGGTGGGCTATGGCCCCGACGGCTCGTACCCCGACGGCAACCCCGACTGGATCTGGGTGGACGCCGAGTTCAACGTTGACGCAGACAACAACGACGAGTTCAAGGGCCAACTCCTGCCCGAAGCGGTGGGGGTCTACGACTATGCCTACCGCTACAGCACCACCGGTGGCAGCACCTGGGTTTACGCCGACCGGGACGGCACGGGCAATGGCTACGACCCGGCCCAGGCGGGCGATCTGACGGTCAATCCCTCAGATGACACCACGCCGCCAGCGACCCCGGCCAACTTGCACGTCACTGAGGCCTCGCCCAGTTTCATCAACCTGGCCTGGGACGCAGTTCCAGACGCCGATCTCTACCGCTACGAGGTCTACCGGGGCGACGCCGGCGGCGGGCCGTATGTCAAGGTTGCGAACGTCCTGGCCCCGACCGCAGAGTACACCGACTGGAACGTGGCCAGCGGCTCGACCTACTACTACGTCGTGCTGGCAGCCGATACCTCGTTCAACGAGTCGGGCTACTCCGACGAGGCCGAGGCTACGGCCCAGGCGCGGCAGGTGCAGGTCACGTTCAACGCCACGCTACCAGACACCACGCCCCCCGGCGATGACATCTACATCGGCGGCGACTTTAACGGTTGGGATCCAGCCGGCACACTGATGACGCGACCTGATCCAAATGGCCTCTTTGCCACCGTGGCCCTGACCTTCTACGAAGGGGACCATCTGGAGTACAAGTATACCCGAGGCGCTGCGGACTTTTTCGATGTGGAAAAGGGGGCAACGTGCGAGGAGATTTCCAACCGCACTGCCACCATCGTCTATGGGACTGACGGCACGATGACGCTGGAAGACACGGTGCTGAACTGGAGAAACACCGGTCCCTGCGGTGACTAGCACTACAACGAGACTTGGGGACACTCGTCATTCCGAGCGGAACGGAGTGGAGCCGAGGAATCTCTCTACATTCGGCAGCAGGAGATTCCTCGACTTTTTTCGGTCGCTCGGAATGACGTGAACGGCGAAATCTCGTATCTTCTCAATATCGTGGGGCAGACGCACTGTAGGCGCGGAGAAGGAGAGGGAGGTACACATACTCTGTCGGCGGCTCTCTCTGTGCCGGTGGCACGACCAGTTGGCCGGGCGGCTCGCTATTTACCGGCACCACAGGCTGCGTCCGCGGTGTCTTGTCGCCACCAGACACGAAATGCCTTCCCCCACCAGCCTCTGCGCTTGCTGAACAAGAGGCTTTGACCTCCACGACGACGGAGTACTCGGCCTCGGTCACTCCATCCACTTCGATCTGATAGTTCCCATCTTTTGGCGTCTCGAACTGCACTTCGTCTACCTCGCCCGGGCCGTTGATGCTGTACCAGTAATCATCCCCCATCTGGTAGCCGGGCGGCCACACGTACAGGTCGGGGTCCCCATACGCCGGCTCGATCCGCACCCGCAAGCACTGCCCTGCCTGCGCCATCTGACGGTAGGTTCTCGTCTCACCAGCAGCCATCTGGTCTGAGGCTGGTATGTAGTTGATCTGAGCGCGCAGGGGAGCACACGAGATGTTCCCCGCCGCGTCTGCTGCCCAAGCCTGCAGGTAGCGCAGCCCGGTGTTGGGGTGCAACGTCCACGGGTGGGGTTGGTCGTTGTACGGCAGCCAGTCTGTCCATTGCACCGGCACCCAGGCCCGAGCGCCCAGGTTGTAGTGTTGTTCCACGTAGTAGACCTGGGTTGGCTCTCTGTCATCGGTCGCGGTGACGGAGAGGGTCACGCTGCGTGTCACTGTCCTGCTGGCCCCACCGTTGACCAGGAAATCGGTCACCAGCGGCGGGGTGATGTCTGCCAGCGGCGGCAGGATGGTCACAGTGCGGCTGACCACGTTGTTCGACTCGTTTGTCTCGGGCACCTCATCGTCGGGGTCGATCTCCGCAAAGATGGTATAGTCCCCCGCAGGGTGCGCACCCCAGTCGAGGGCGGCGGTGCTGGCTGCGTCGTCCACCCCGATGCCGACCAGGTAGGCGTCGCCGATAGCCGCTGTGGGGTCGAGTGTTCCCAGGTAAAAGCGGACTGGGACCAGGGTCAGGCCCTGGGTGCCGCCTACCCGTTCTACCACCAGGCCCAGGGAGACCGGTTTACCTTCCAGTGGCGCATCAGGGTCGGTCCACAGGTAGTAGGGCTGGGAACGCAGGTCATCCACCGGTTGGGCGGCATCCAGGACGGCGTAGGCGTCGGTCAACGTGTCGCTCTGGGTGCTGTTCGCTACGGTCAGGTCATAGTCACCGGGTGTCAGACCGGCAGGCACCTTGGCCGTGAGATGGGTGCTGTCAACGAAAGTGGTGGGTAGCGAAATGGCAGGCGAGGCCCCCAGGCTGGCCTGGGCATCTGCCGGGAAGTTGGAGCCCAAGATGTCAATGCTGGTCGTGGTATCGTTGAACCCCTCGGCAGGCCGTACCTCGGTGACGGTGAGACTGGCGGGCGTGGGTGTCGGTGTGGGCGTGTTGGTGGGTGTCGGCGTGGGCGTGTTGGTCGGTGTGGGCGTTGGTGTATGAGTAGGTGTGGGTGTTGGTGTGTGAGTTGGCGTCGGTGTGAGCGTGCCCTGGGTGTCAGACGTGCGGATGCGAAAGGCCACGTCATCTTCGTACGACCCCAGGTCGTACCAGGATCCGTTGGTCCCGCTGTGGCTGATGTAGGTGCGCTGGGTCTCGTAAGGGCCTGCGTTGTCGGCTGCGATGGGGTATCCGTAGCCGGCGTTGGTGAACTTTACTACCGCGATCACGTCGTCCCCGCTGTGCAAGGGCACGGGCGAACTCAGTTCCACCGAGTGGTAGCCTGCCTCGGCGAAGCTGTTGTCAAGTTCCTGTGCCAACAGGTTGCTGAGCGTCGTCCCATCAAAGTCGTCGTAGAGATACACGTCCACGTCGGTTGTCTCGTCGCTGGTCCAGAACTCTACTCGCGTGCCGTTCGTGTCGCTGGAGGGAATGAATTTTACCAGGCCCCAGGCGGTCGTGTCGCCCCAACCCCAGGCGGTCATCCAGCCGGCCTCGTCGTAGTACAGGATGTCGCCGCTGGTGTCATAGTCCTGCCAGTCGTGCATGAACGAGGAGTACATGCCGATGTTGGCCGAACCGTAGGCGATGGTAAAGTAGCCGTCGTCTCCCCAACTGTCGCCCCAGCTATTCTTCACGATCCAGCCGCCTGTGCCTCCGGCGTGGGTGAGGTTGTCGTCCCAGCCGACGATCAGCACGGCGTGATTAGGCCAGTTCGTCCCAGAGTAGTACAGTGTGTAGGAACCATCGTAGCCGCTGAATCCAGAGAAGGATGCGTACAGTGTGGTGTAGACCGGGCCATACGTCTGAATGTAGCTCTTTAGCACGTCCGTATCGGGCACGGCGCTGCCAGAGATGATGCGCCAGTCCAGCAGTGTCTTTTGATAGGGACAACTGGAGCTGCACGCAACGTCGCTGGCCACGTATGGGTCACACGCTTCCAGCACCAGCCCCTTCTGGGAGAACAGGTTGACCAGCAGATCATAGTTCCCGCCGCTGCAACTGGTACCGCCGTAGTAGCCGTTCAGTTCGTCCCAGTTGCACTCCTTGGCATTGTTTTCCGAGAGATCGTAGGCGGGTTCTCCCGCTACCAGCAGTCTCGATTCGACGTTCGCGACAGACGCAAAGGCGTAACAGGAGCCGCACGAGCTCTGGTTCTTCACCGGGGTGACCTTGCCCTGCGCGCGCCAGTCCCAACTGGACGGTGACGACTGGAGCCTGTCTCCTCCCGCGCTCTGCATCGTCCCTCCCACGTGCTGCCCTGTCAGGTGCGAGAGATCCATTGGAGGGGGGACAAAGCCTCGGCCTGGGGGAGAGTTCGTCGCAAGCGTGGGCTGGGCCTGTGCTTCACACAACTGGCTGATTTTGCTCTCCGAACTCTCCAGCGTAGGGAGCGGAGGCAGTTCGGTTGACGCCAGGGCGGGGCCTGTCGGCAAGAGGGTGACACAGATTGCCACGACAGTCAATGTGGCGGCGATTGGCCAATTCAGTCTTTGGGACATTTTTTCTCCATTTTTCTCCATGTTGAGTGGCTCAATTCATGTTATCAGCAAGCCGTTTCATGGAGCGTTGCACGGAACGTGTCAAACCGTGTGTCAAAAACAGCAGTCGTTATGCTGTGTTTCTGGCCCTGACCTGCATGGCGACTTGCCCACTTTTCGTGTGGGGGGTATACTCTGTGCTGACTGTGTTGTGGCGTATTTTCAGACTCGTCGTCACGTGTGATGGCGAGTCGATTCGAAGAACGGAGGAAAACCCGTGGACAAACAAATCAAGTACGAGGACCTGGGACACTTTGCGACTGCTTTTGACGCGGAACCCAAGAACCTGCTTGCGTTGAATGCGGTTGCCAAGAACGGCATTGGGGCTGTGGCCTTGAGCAGGGAGGTGGTGAATCGAACCGACCACACGTATTCGCACCTGATAGAGACGCCCGAGGCCACCAGCCAGAAAAAGAGCGGGCGGTGTTGGCTATTCGCCGGACTCAACGTTTTTCGTCTGGCGGCCATGGAGAGGATGAACCTGGAGAGTTTCGAGTTGTCGCAGGTCCACCTCATGTTCTGGGACAAGCTGGAGAAGGCGAATTTCTTTCTCGAAAACATCATAGAGACCAGGGATGAGCCTTTGGGTGGCAGGCTTGTGATGTGGCTTCTCTCGGACCCTCTTCCCGACGGCGGGCAGTGGGACATGTTCGTGAACCTTGTCGAAAAGTATGGCGTCGTGCCCAAGTCGGTGATGCCGGAAACAGACAGCAGCAGCAATTCACGGCCGATGAACATGTTGCTCGTCGCCAAACTCAGAGAGTATGCGCAGGTGCTCAGGGAAATGCACGGGCGGGGCGCTTCTAGCGGAGAAATGCGCCAGGCAAAGGGAGAAATGATGGTAGAGTTCTATAGAATGCTCAGTATCCATCTTGGAAAACCATCGTCTAGCTTTCTGTGGGAGTGGAGGGACAAGGACAAGGAATTCCACAGACATGGGGAGATGACTCCCACAGAGTTTTTCGAGGAATACGTGGGCGTTGACCTGGATGATACGGTTTGCCTGATCAATGCTCCCACGCAAGACAAGCCCTATTGCAGGCTCTACACGGTGCAGTATCTTGGGAATGTCGTAGGCGGGCAGATAATCCGCTACCTGAACGTTGACATGGAAACGCTGAAGAAGGCTGCGTCCGCCATGATCGTTGATGGGCAGGCAGTCTGGTTTGGCTGCGATGTGGGCAAGATGTTGGAACGGGAGATGGGCATCCTGGACCCTGAGGTGTACGACTACGAACTCGTCTACGGCGCTCCCTTCAGGTTGGACAAGGCCGGTCGCTTGGACTATGGTCACAGCCGAATGACCCACGCAATGGTGTTCACAGGTGTGGACCTGGATGGCTCCGGATTGCCTATCAAGTGGCGCGTCGAGAATAGCTGGGGCACCAAATTGGGCGACAAGGGCTATATGGTGATGGCCGATGGGTGGTTCGATGAATATCTCTACGAGGTGATGGTCAGCAAGAAATACCTTTCTCCTGAACTCGTGGAGGTGCTTGATACCGAGCCTGTGGTGCTTCCGCCATGGGACCCTATGGGAGCGTTGGCCAAGTCAAGCTGAGCCTTTTTGTTTTCTTGCCAAGTATCCCGTTCTGTGCTACAGTAACACGTGGATGACTCATGGGAGGTGGTCATGGCGAAGAAAATCTTGGTAGTTGACGACGATCTGGAAAGCGTCAAGTTGGTCGGGTTGATGTTGCAGCGACGGGGGTACGAAATCGTCGCTGCACAGTCAGGCGCTCAAGGTCTGGAGAAGGCCCAGTCGGAGAACCCTGCCCTGGTCATCCTGGACATAATGATGCCGGACATGGATGGCTACGAGGTCTGCCGCCGGCTCCGTGCCAACCCTGCCACTGCCACCCTGCCGATCATTATGTTTACCGCCAAGACATTGGTGGGTGACAAGGTAGCCGGGTTCCAGGCCGGGGCCGACGATTATCTGACTAAGCCAGTCCATCCGGCCGAATTGGCTTCGCGCGTGGAGGCTGTGCTGCTCCGTTCGGCGCGGCGTCAGGTGGAGGAAAAGCTCCCGATGCGGGCCAAGGTTATCGGTTTCCTGGGTTCAAAGGGGGGCGTGGGCACCACTACTCTGGCGGCGAACATTGCCGTCGCTCTGATCCAGGGATCCGCGCGGGATCAAAGGGTCGTGTTGGCCGACATGCAATCTGGCGCGGCAGCTCTTTCCCTCCAGTTGGGACTGCGACGTCACGATGGGCTGGCGCAACTGCTGGCTCAGCCGGTCGAGCGCATTGACGCGGAGATGATAGAGGTGCAGTTGCAGGAACACCAGACTGGCGTCCAGGTACTGAGTGGTCAGATTGAGCCGCCTGGTGTAGCAGCGCCGTTGTCAGCGGCCCACGCTGAGGCCATCGTCCGGCATCTTGGGGCCTCGGCTGATTATCTTCTTCTGGATCTGGGTGTAGGGCTGGGAGAGGCAACCCGGCACATTCTGCCAATTTGTCACCGTGTCGTTGTGACCATTGAGCCACATCGCGTGGCGCTCACGCTGGCACAGGCGCTGTTGGACGAGATGGCTATGTCGCTCAACGTGCCCCGTCATAGGATCAGTGTTGTGCTGATCAATAGGTCTCCCTGTGCGTCCACCTTTACCAGGGAAACGATAGAGGGGCTGTTGCAGCAAGATCTCGTTGGGGTAGTGGTTCCGGCTCCCGAACTGGCATTCCAATCGTCCGAACGGGGGATTCCGATGGTGATGGTGCAGCCGGAGAGTCTGGTCGCCCAGCAATACCGGACCATCGCGGAGCATCTGGTCAGCGCTTGAGACCGTCTACCAGAGCCGACTCGCTGGGCGCATCAGGTGACCGGCGGGCGGTCTCTGCCGGCGCTCTTGGACTCGTGAGACGGATATGAGCAACAGCGATGAAACTGTCGCCAGCATCGCGCGCGCGGCGGCGCTCCTACGAGAAGCCCATCACGCTATTGCTCTGACAGGCGCGGGTTCGAGCACCCCCTCCGGTATTCCAGATTTCCGTTCGCCGGAGCTTGGGTTGTGGGAGCGCGTCAATCCAATGGAGGTGGCCTCCGTCTATGCCTTCCGGCGCAATCCGGAGGTGTTCTATGCCTGGATGCGACCTTTGGCAAAGATGTTGCTGACGGCGGATCCCAATCCTGGTCACCGGGCATTGGCGCAACTGGAGGCGGATGGTTGGTTGAAGGCGATCATCACGCAGAACATTGACAGTCTGCACCAGCGGGCCGGGTCGCGCGAGGTGCTGGAAGTACACGGTCACTTGCGCGAGGCGACCTGCATCAGTTGTTATCGAGTTATGCCTACCGGGAAACTGCTGGATGACTTTCTCGCCTCGGGGGATGTGCCCCGTTGCCCTGCATGTGGCGGCGTGATGAAGCCCAACGTCGTGCTTTTTGGGGAGCAGTTGCCAATCAAGGAGGTCATCGCGGCGAACGAGCATACCCGACAGGCCGACTTGATGCTCATTGTGGGGTCGTCGCTGGAGGTTATGCCCGTCTCGCGCTTGCCGCTTGTGGTGCTGGAGCACGGTGGCCGTCTCATCGTGGTCAACTTGTCGCCCACCTACGTTGACGAGATGGCCGAGGTAGTCATTCGCGGGGACGTCGCTAAAGTGTTGCCCCTCATTGCGCGGGCAAACGCCGGGAGGTGATCGTGAAGAGTCAGCAGATACAGCATGGGGAGCGCGTGGGTTGGTTGGAGTGGCTGATCGAGATCAGCCGTTCGTTGAATTCGACGCTTAACCTGCGCCCGCTGTTAAATCGTATCGTCGAGGCTGCGCACGAACTCACCAAGACAGAGGCCTGTTCGATCCTGCTGTTGGATCACAAGAGCGGCAAGTTGTACTTTCAGGCGGCGACGGGAGCGCAGAGTTACAGGATGCCCTCGATCGTTGTTCCGATGGAAGGTAGCGTTGCGGGATGGATCGTGCAAACCGGCAAGCCCCTCGTCGTGCCGGATGCCCGCAATGACTCCCGTTTCTACCGCAAGGCGGACGAACAGTCCACTTTCACCACCCGCTCTATCCTTGCTGTCCCATTGATTGCCAGGGGCAACGTGATCGGTGTGTTGGAGGCAGTCAACAAGGAGGGCAGGGGCGACTTTACCGAAGAGGACGTCGAGTTGCTGACTGTACTTGCCGATCAGGCGGCAGTGGCGGTGCAGAACGTCATATTGTTCCAGCAATCGGACTTGATTGCCGAGATCGTGCACGAGATGCGCACGCCGCTCACGGCAATTGTGTCTTACGCTGAGCTTATCCAGTGGCCCGAGACGACGATGTCTCAGACCCACCAGTTTGCAGATATCATTCGACGCGAGTCTGAGCGGATCAACGGGATGGCGAACAGTTTCCTCGACCTGGCGCGGCTGGAGTCTGGTCGCGTCCACCTGGCCAGCGACCCGGTTGATCTGAGCACGGTGATCCGTATGGCAGTCAACGTGGTGATGCCGCAGGCGGACGGTAAGCAGATTGGATTATCGGTCGATGTTCCTGCTGACTGTCCGTCTGTCGCAGGGGATGCACAGCGCCTCCACCAGGCGATGCTCAATCTCTTGAGCAACGCGGTCAAGTACTGCCGGCCGGGCGACAGGGTCATGGTCGCGGTGAGGTGTGACGGGGCCTGTCTGACGGTGAGCGTCGCCGATACGGGGCCTGGCATCCCGGCAGAGGCGTTGCCGCACATTTTCGAGCGCTTTTACCGTGTGCCCGGCGTGGAAGACCAGTCGCCGGGGACGGGACTGGGGCTTACCATCACGCGGAATATCATCGAGGCCCACGGGGGGGAGATCAGCGTCAGCAGCGAGGGAGGGCGTGGCACGACGTTCACCTTCACGCTGCCGGTGGAAGGCGCCTGACGGAACCCCCGTCGTGGGTGCGAGCGACACACCTGCTTCTAGCACAGGAAGACCTCCGAGGCTTTGGGAACCTCGGAGGTCTTTTTGACGGAGGTTACGCAGGCGCGTTCTGTTCGACCAGCGGTTGCAGGCGACGGTACTGGGCCGAGGCCGCGTAGCGGCGCAATTCCTCGATGCGCCGGACCATCATCGGGTGGGTGGAGAGCGCCTCGCTCAGGCCGGCCAGCGCATGATCGTCTTCGGCTTCAATGTGTCGTATCGCTTGCTCCAGGTCGGCTCTCGTGTGAGCCTTCTCACCCGCGGCCAGTTTGACCAACGCCGAGATTGCCTTGCGGGGCTTTCCGCAGGCCAGCAACCCGGCCCGGTCGGCAGAGTACTCGCACGCTCGATTCCACCACAAAAAGGCCATCGCCAGGACTGCCGTGGCCACGAACGGGCTGGGGATGCCGGCCATTCCCCCTACCAGGGAGTTGAGCCAGGTGTGTCCCAAGCGCACGTGTCCCAGTTCGTGGCCCAGGATGAAGCATAGCTCGTCCGCGTCCATTGTCTCCAGGATCGCGGAGTGAAGCACGACGACTTTGGGGGAGGAGAGGCCAAAGGCGTAGGCGTTCAGCGTCTCGCCGGGCGCGACGAAGACGTGCACCGGGCCTGCCTGCAATCGGGCGACGCTTGCGGTGACGAGGGTAGCCAGTGCAGGCGTGTTTTGCGGTGTGACCTGCAGGGCTCGCGCCAAGAGCGCCTTGTGATGCGAGCGGGTGCTCGCGTAGGAGAGCGCCACCATCGTCACGACGAACACGAGGCTCAGGCAGACGGTCGCCGTGACGGTCAGGGCGATGACCAGCAATACCAGCAGCAGCGTGAGCACCAGGATCAGCCGCTCGTGGGGGTAGCGGTAGGCTGTCGTGTTGTATAGGCGTCGCGCGGCCATGGAGTGCGTCTCCTCGGACGCAGATTAGAACCCTTGCGAAGGTTCGTGAGCAGATCTCGAGCCAGAAACGTCTTCGTTTGTCGGAAATTGCTCTGTTGCCAGTGCTATTCGCAACCTTCGCAAGGATAGCAGAACGCTTACTCGAGGTCTACTCTTCTGTGATGGTGATCGTTTCTATCACGTCGCCGATGGCGATGGATTGGACGATGTCCATCCCTTTGGTCACCTGGCCGAAGGCGGTGTACGCTCCATCGAGGAAGGGCGTGGGAGCCAAAGTGATGTAGAACTGGCTGCCGCTGGAGGCGCGGGTGGGGTTTACCTGGTCTCCCTGGCGGGCCATGGCGATAGCGCCCTCGATGTGGGGCAGATCAATCTCTGCAGGCACGGTGTAACCAGGGCCACCAGCGCCGCTGGCTGTCGGGTCACCTCCCTGGATGACGAAGTCAGCCTCTACGCGGTGGAACGTCAGGTTGTCGTAAAAGCCCTGCTGCGCCAGAAAGACAAAGTTGTTGACGGTGAGCGGGGCTGTGCTGGCGTCGAGCTGCACGACGATGTCGCCCTTGGCCGTCGAGATGGTGGCGACGTAGGTCTTGCTGGGGTCAATCTGCATCTCTGGCGGCTGGCTGTACATGTCCTTGCGGTCAGCAGGATTTGTTGGCATTAAAGTATCCTCACTTTCTGTTGGTTCTGTAGGTGCAGGGGCCACAGCGTCTACGGGCGTAGACGTTGCGGTGGGGGTGGTGGAGGTCTGTGACGCTGGTTTGCCCGGCCCCACCGTGAACCAGAGGGCCACCGCGCCCAGCAAGAGGGCCACAGCAGCGCCGCCGATCCACCACCAGGTACGGGCAGACGTGGCCGAAGATGGCTTTTGCTGGTACTGCTTTCTTCTGCCGGTTGGTTTCCGTTTTTTCGTGGGTTGTTTGCTCTTGGACATGGAGCCTCCTTACGAATTGTCGTGTTTGGCCCACCAATCCAGGCACCAGGCAACGGCTTTGGGAATGCCCTCGCGCAGGGAGGTACCAGGTTTGTAGCCGAGGAGGGTGCTGGCCTTGCCAATGTTGGCGATGTAGTGTGTGACTTCACCCACGCGGGGGGGTGTGATGAATACTTCCGGGGTGATGCCCAGGGCTTTACTGATGTAGTTGGTCATGGCGACCAGGCTGTTGCCGTGGCCGTAAGCCAGGTTGACGGTGTGGTTGCTGTCTTGGCCGCTGAGCAGTAGGTTTATCCCCCGGCGAATGCCGTCTATGCAGTCGTCAATGTAGGTGAAATCGAGGACTTTTGCCTCGCCGTAGATGGTGACGGGTTCTCTATCGCTGATTCTGCGAATGAACAAAGGGATAACCCGCTCCATACGCTCAATGTCGTTGTCGTACCGGCCATAGACGTTGCTGAAGCGAAAGATGAGGTAGCGCAGGCCATAACACTGGGCGTAGGAGTAGATGAGGGCCTCGCTGGAGATCTTGCTGGCCGAGTAAGGGCTTTCGGTGAAGACAAAATCGGCCTGGGATTCTTCGGTAATGTAGCGGTGGATGTCGCCGTAGACCTCACGGGAGCTGCTAAAGATGATGGGCAGGTTGTTGTGCCGGCAGAACTCTAGCACGTTAAAGGTCATAGTGATGTTTTCCAGGGCGCGGTCAGGCTGTTCGACCAATTCGTGGACTTTGGCGTGCGCCGCCAGGTGGACGACAAGATCGAGGTTGGGCGGGTATTCCGCGCGGCCAATTCCCCTCTCAAAGTGATGGTAGCGGACGCTGAGGTCCTGGATCAGGGTTGGTATCTTGTCGGTCCAGGTATTCGGCCGAATGTCAACGCCAAAGACGTAGTGCTCCTGGCCAATCAGATTCAGGGCAAGGTTCGTGCCGATTTGTCCACTTGAGCCGGTGATAAGAATGCGCATTTGTCTACTCTGGGATTGTCTCATACTTCCACCAGCACCTTTAGTGTCCCCGGCCGGCCGGCGTGCTCGAATGCGTCCAGGGCCTGGCTCAGCGGGTAACGGGCCTGGATCAGGGGGGTGACCTTTATCAGGCCCTGTTCCAGCAGCCGCAGCGCGGGCGCGAATGGCCCGCAGCGGGAGCCGACCAGCGTGACCTCGTCCACGACGACCATCGTCAGGTTGGCGTCGAGCGAGCCGTGGTAGGTGGATTTCAGCACGATGACGCCGCGCGGGCGGACGAGTCGCCGGGCCGCTGCATATCCTTCGGGGCGACCGGTGACCTCGACGACCAGGTCGGCTCCAGTCTCGACCGACTCGTCATCCGCTGCTGTGAGGATGCCCTGCTGCGCCAGAAGGTTCAGTTTCTCCGGGTGATGCCCGACGACGGTCAGGTCGCAGCCGGTGAGGGCCAGCACCTGGGCGCACAGCAGCCCCAGCTTGCCGTCGCCCAGCACGACGACGCGGTCGGTGGGGCGCACGTGTACTTGCTGGAGTATCTCGCAGGCGGCGGCCAGCGGCTCGGCGAAGACGGCGATTTCGTCGGGGAGGGAATCGGGCACGGGCAGGAGGTTGCGGACGGGCAGGGTCAGGTACTCGGCGAAGGCCCCGTCGCGCCCCCCGATGCCCAGTGTGGTGCGGTTGGGGCAGTGGGTGGGACGACCGGCCCGACAGGTGGGGCAGTCGCCGCAGGCGGCGTTGATCTCGCCGACGATGCGGCGGCCCTCCCATTGCTCAAAGCCCGGCGCTCGCTCCACCACTCCAACGAACTCGTGGCCGGGGATGCCGCGAAACTGCATGTATCCTTTCACCAGTTCCAGGTCGGTGTTGCAGACACCGGCCACGCTCACGCGGACGAGCGCCTCGCCTGGCGGTACTTTTGGCGTGGGATAGTCCGCTATCAGTTCTAGTTCTGTATCGAGCAACAAGGCACGCATTTTCTCACCTACTCATCTACTCATGCTGCCGCCCGCGCCATAGCGCGCCGGGTAGCGGCCTTTTCCCAGACGACGAGAAGCGGCACGGCGATAAAGATGGCTGAATAGGTCTCGCTGAGCATGCCGACCAGCATGGTGGCGATGAACGGTTTGATGGTCGCCCCGCCGAAGAGGATGACGGCGATCATTACGAACATGGCGTTGAGTTGCGTCGCCAGCGAGCGGTGGATGGTCTCCAGGATCGAGCGGTTGACCACTGTCTCGAAGGGTTCCGTTTTGTGCCTGGGGATGTTCTCGCGGATGCGGTCAAAGACGACGATCACGTCCTGCACCGAGAAGCCAATCACGGTCAGAATGGCGGTGAGGAAGAGCGCGTCCATCTCCCAGCCAGCGAGGATGCTCATCAGCGCACAGAAACCAAAGGTGATGATCAGGTTGTAAGCCATTCCCACGATGGTGCACACGCCGTAGCGGAAGGCGTGAGGCACACGCCGGAAGGAGAACCATATAAAGGCCACGATGATAAGCGCGGCGACGAGTATGGCCAGCCCCGCAGCGCGGGCCACTTCAGCGCCCACGGCCGGCTCCACCGTGTCGAAGGTCAAGACGCCCCGGTCAATTTCCCCAATCTGTTCTTCCAGCGCGGCCAGGAGGCTGCTGACCTCGTCGGCTGTGACCTCGCGCGTGCGTACCTGCCAGGTGTGATCTTCCGGCGCTCCCAGTGGTTGCACGATGGCGCTCTCCAGCCCGTAGTCAACAAAGGCCGCGCGCAGGTCGTCTTCGCTGATGGGCTGGTCGAACTTTAGCACAAAGATGGACCCGCCGGTAAAGTCAATGCCAAGCTGCATGGGCTGACCGAACTTTATCGCTGAGACGATCATCGCACCGATGCTGAGCGCGATCAGGATAGCTGAAAGGATAAAGTACCAGCGACGTTTCTGGACGATGTTGAACATTATTACACCCCTAACAACGATTTGTGCTCGGTGAGCCACTCGCGAGACGAGTCGGCGAGCAGGCGCAGGCAAGTGCGCGTGGCGAATACAGCCGTAAAGATGTTGACGACTGTACCGATGGCCAGCGTGATGGCAAAGCCCTTGACGATGCTGGCTCCAAAGTTGGTGCCAAAGAAGAAGAGGATGGCGCAGATGATGAGGGTCGAAAGCTGCCCGTCGCGGATGGAGGGCCAGGCTCGGCTGAAGCCGATTTCGATGGCGGTCTTTAGGCTTCGCCCTCGCCGCAGTTCTTCCTTCATACGTTCAAAGATGAGAATGTTGGCGTCCACTGCCATCCCCGCCGAGAGGATAAAGCCGGCGATACCGGGCAGGGTGAGCGTGATCGGCGCCAGTTTGTAGATCGCAAAGTTGATCAGCACGTAGATGATGAGCGCGACGTCGGCCAGAGCGCCCGGCAGCCGGTAATAGATCAGCATAAAGAGCAGCACGACGCCCAGCCCGATCGCCCCCGCGCGGACAGACTTTTCCACCGATTCGGCGCCTAGCGTCGCGCCGATGCGGTTAAAGCTTTCCACGTGCAGCGGGACGGGCAGCGCGCCGTAGCGCAGTTGGATCGCCAGTTGGCGGGCTGTTTCGTAGGTGAATTGGCCGGAGATGGAGCCTCTGCCGCCAGGAATGGGCTCTCTAATCGTCGGGCAGGAGATGATGGTTTTATCCAGCGCGATGCAGAGGTGTTGCCCTACGTGAGAGTTGGTGTATTCACCGAATACCTGGGCCTCGTCGGGGTTTAGTTCAAAGGGGATGATGTATTCGTTTTGCTGGGTGTGGTCGAGCCCCACGTTTTTCAAGCCAGCGCCGGTAAAGATGGTCTCGTATATTATGGGGCTGGACGGCGGCGGTAGTGCGGGTTGCGTGGGTGTTATGGGGTCGAGTTCCGTCGTGGGGGTCACTTCTGCTCCGGGTGGCATGACCTGAGGCCCGCCCAGGGTCGTCGTGATGATGGTCCCAGGAGGCAGGGGTATGTTCCCGGCGTCAACGAACTCGAGTAGCGCGGTGGTCTTGATCGTCTCTACCGCTTGTTCGGGGTTCTCAATGCCGGGCAATTCGACGATGATGCGATGTTCGCCCTGCGCCTGCACGACCGGCTCGGTCAACCCCAGGCTGTTGACGCGGTTCTCGACGATGCGGCGGGCGGTTTCCATCGAGGCGTCGTCGAGTTTCTGCCCTTCCGGCACATCGGCGGCCAACAGCACCTGGAGGCCGCCTTGCAGGTCGAGTCCTAGTCGCAGCGCGATGTCGCGCTGTTTGGCCGGTTGCCAAAAGACCAGGCTCTTGGCCCAGTCTGGGTGTTCGATATTCAGGTCTACGAACAGGGCCGCGAGTGTGACGAGTACGATGAGGGCAAGTTGCCAGGTCTCGGATTTTCTCATAACGTTCCTTTCGGTAGAGATGGTACAAACGTTGAGATTATAACCGGGGGAGGCGGTTGTGTCAATCTGCGCGCAGGGTGCATCCGGCGTACTGGCTCTATTGCGCCGTGATCAGCGTGCCCTCGCGCAGTGTATCGTCGAGCAGCACTCGGGTCAGCAGACCTGGCTGGGTGCCGGAGAGGATGTGCACGCGCGTCTCCGGGTGGCGCTGCACCAGTTCGACCATGCGCGTTACCTTGTCTGCCATGCCGCCGGTGACGTCCACGCCCCCGGATCCGGCCAGTACACTGCGCATGGCTGGAAATCCGGCCGGCGTGATGTGTGTGACCATAGCGCCGTCGGGGTCCAACACGCCGGACACCTCGCCCAGCAGCAGGATGCGGGCCGGGCGCAGTTCGTCAGCCAGGTAGAGGAAGATGTCTTCGGTGGATACGATGGTACCGCCGCGCACGCTGTCCAGCGCGACGTCGCCGTGCAGCAATGGCACGAGGCCCCGCGCCAGCGCCGCGTGGATCGGGTGTGTGTCCAGGTACTCTATGACACCGTCGCGGCAGTGGGCGGAGGCGGAGGGTTGCAGGCTCAGCACAGGAACGCCCGTTTCGAGAAAGGCGTCGGTGACGAAACGGTTGAGTCGAGCGGCAACGGCGGCGACTTTGGCGTAGCCGCGCCACTGAGCGGGCGTGTGTACTCCCTCCCGTGTGCCGTAGGGTTTGGCCGCCCAATGGCCGAAGGAGCCTGATCCATGCCCGATGAGGAGGCGCAGGTCAGGCGCAGTGTCGAGGGCCTGGCGCACCTCAACGGCCAGGCGGGCCAGACCATCGTGCCGGGCGGTGTAGGGGCGGTTCTTGTCGGTGATGAGGGAGCCGCCTAGTTTGAGGAAGACAACAGCGGAATGAGAAAAAAGCGGACTAGAGGAACGAGAAATGAGAGGAGTTTTTTTGGTCATGGGCGGGTTCGAGTCATGCAGCGATTCTCACGGGCTGAATGTGGAGGCGGGTGGGGTAAAAGTTGGCTAGCAGGCCGAGTTGTAGGCCAAGAGTGTGCAGGTGGCGCTTGAGGCGTTGTTGATGTGCTTCGGTTACGGATTTTAGGGCGAAGGCGGCGACGACGATTCGATCTTTGACGACGATGAGGCGACATTCATCTTGCCCCAGGTGGTGTCCGTGGAACTCGACCGGCAGATGTTTGGCGTAGTGGTAGGAGATGCCTTGCCGTCGCAGCTCGACCATCGTGGCGCGGCGGTAGACCTGGTGTAGGAAACCTGGGCCAAGCGTGAAATGAACTCGGTGGAGTGCTTTGTAGAGAGCGGCACTGAGGTCAGGATAGAGGAGATCTGCTGCAGGGGCTCGTGGTTCCCAGGCAAACTCCGGCTGGCGCTCTCGCAGGAAATTGGGCAACCGCTCTACCTCAAGTGAGGGCGCACCAAAGTTGGCGATCAGAGCCAGGTCTGCATCTGTGACCTTGAGGTACGAAATAGCTTGTGCCTTGTGCAGCGGCGTGATGGCTGGTGCGACTTTGAGATCCAGAATGGCCTTTAGTCCATCTATGCAGAAATCGGGGATATATAGTCCCACTCGTTCTCCTTCGTAAAAGACCTCAAAGTGTTTCTGTGGTTCGAACGGGACGCTGGTTTCCTGAAGGACGACTTTAACCGCATCTTGATAAAAGTGCTCTGGCAGCATCGGCTTCAAATCATAATGCACAGTCATCAGTCCTCCGCGGACTGTGTACGTCAGTTCTTTGTGGATCAGTCTGACCATTTTTGCTCCGCGTTTCTAATCCGTTGTTGTCTCATTCCGTTGTTGTCTCATTTCGTTGTTGTGACTCGTGTACGAATCACCCGCACCGCCCCCGTCTCCCTCAGTGCCTCTGCCACCTCCTCGGCGAAATCCTCCTCCACCAGCGCGATCATGTTGCCACCCTGACCGGCGCCCGAGAGTTTGGCCCCTATCGCGCCGGCGAGGCGGGCTGTCTCCACCAGGTCGTCCAGTTTTGAAGACGAGACGCCCAGTTCGATCAGCAGTTCGTGGTTGTCGTCCATCAGCGGGCCCAGCGCATTAATGTCTCCGGTCTCAATCGCCCGGCGGGCCTCGTCGGCGATGTCGCCTATCTGGTCGAACAGAGCGTCGTGGTGAGCCGGATCGCGTTTCCAGGCCCGGCGCACGCGCTCCACGACTTTCCAGGTGGGGTTGTGGCTGCCGGTGTCGCCGATGAGCAGGGTAAACGGCTCGCCGACGGTCAGCAACTCGATGGGCCGTTCACGCACAAAGTAAACAGGCTGTTCGTAGGCGACGACGGTGTTGTCAATGCCGCTGGGCGTGCCGTGGTGGATTTTCTCCGTCTCAAAGACGAGTGTGCTGACCTCGGCTGGTTCCAGCACGTGGCCCAGGAAATCTGCCAGGGCGCAGACCAGCGCCGTAGAGACAGCGGCTCCGCTGCCCAGGCCGCTCGCGATGGGGATGGTGGAACTGATGGTGAGGGTGGCGTCCGGTTCGGAGGCCTGGAGGTGTGTCAGTGTGAGCCGTGTAGCGGCGGCCAGAGGCTCGTCTTGTGGTGCTGTGGTGAGTGAGATGCTCTTTCCCAGGTCGGAAGCGACGATGGTCAGGCCACTGCCGGGCAGGGCAGGCTCGACTGTGGCAGTGGCTCGCACTTGCGCAACAGGCGCTGCAATGGCCGGGCGACCGTATACGACGGCGTGTTCGCCAAAGAGGATGACCTTGCCTGGGGCTGAAGATTGGATCAATATGGGTACCATCTCTCATCTCCTTCCCCATTAGTGTACCTCAGATTGGACAGCCTGCCAAGTCCAACGAATCCGGGCATAACACTCACTCTACGAAGGGGAGGTACATCACGACGACGACGCTCAAGCCCCAGAGCACGAACGTAGCCTGCAGCGGCCGGTCGGAGAGCGCGATCTCTTCGGGCGCCCCGCCCATTCCCTTGACGTGGATCAGGTAGAGGTAGCGGAATATGCCGTATAGGACAAAGGGGATGGTCAGCATCATCGTGTGGTTGGGAGGCAGGCCCTCGGCGGAGAAGGTGTAGAGTGCGTAGGCCAGCAGGGTTGATGCGGTCACGATGCTGATGATGTGGTCGAGCAGTGGCAGGTTGTATTCCTGCAGGCTTTGGCGGTGTGTATTGGCGTTTTCCTTCAATAGTACTAGCTCGTGGCGGCGTTTGCCGAAACCGATCAGCAATGCCAGCAGCGACATACAGATGTAGAGCCAGGGCGAAAAGCGTTCTGCGTCCACGAGTGGCACGCCAGCCGCCACGCGCAGCAGGAAACCGGCTGCGATGAGCATCACGTCAATGATGACGACGTTTTTGAGCTTGAAGGAGTAGGCGATCTGGATCAACAGGTAGATGGTCAGAATGATACCAAAAGCCGGGTCAAGCAGAAAGCCCAGCGGCAACGCGACCAGGGGGATGATGGTGGCTGCGATGATGGCCGGACGGATACCCAGTTGCCCTGAGGCGATGGGCCGCTTGCACTTCCTGGGGTGCTGGCGATCTTTCTCGACGTCGGCCAGGTCATTGATGGTGTAGACAGCGCCGGATACCAGGCACAGCAGCACGAATCCGGCGACAGTACTGGCCAGATAGGGCGGGTCGAACAGTTTGACGTCAAAGATCAGGGCAGCGAAGACGAAGACGTTCTTGACCCACTGCTTGGGCCGCATGGTTTTGATCAGGCCAGTGAACATGATGTTGCCCTCCGGGAAGATTATTTTGATACGATGATACCAGAAGTGCGCGTTTTGGGCAACTGGTCGCTCTGGTTGCTGGCCTTGTCTTTACTCCGCTTTTGAGGTATGCTAGTGCAAGATGGCGAAGAAGCAGTCAAAGCAGCGATTGGACGTATTGGTGGTCGAGCGGGGGCTGGCGGAGAGCCGGGCGCAGGCCCAGCGGCTGATCCGCGCCGGTCTGGTGCGCGTGAGGGGTCAGGTGGCCGACAAGCCCGGCACCCAGGTGGCGACGAACGTCAAAGTCACGCTGCAGGCCCGCCCGCGCTTCGTGGGCCGGGGTGGGGACAAGCTGGAGGCCGCGCTGGTGCGCTTTGGGTTGGACGTGGCCGGTGCAGTGGTGGCCGACGTGGGGGCTTCCACCGGCGGCTTTACCGACTGCCTGCTACAGCGCGGCGCGCGCCGCGTTTACGCCATTGACGTGGGCTACGGGCAACTGGCCTGGCGGCTGCGGAATGACCCCCGTGTGGTCGTGATGGAGCGCACGAACGCTCGCTACCTGGAGAGTCTGCCGGAACCGGTGGGTCTGGTCACTGCTGATGTATCGTTCATCTCGCTGGGACTGATCCTGCCAGCGGCAGTGCGCTGGCTCACCCCCCCCCTGTCCCCCCCTACGGTGGGGGGAGAGGGGGAGGTAGTGGCACTGATCAAACCGCAGTTCGAGGCGGGGCGGCGAGAGGTTGGGAAGGGTGGGGTGGTGCGCGATCCTGAGGTGCACCGGCGCGTGCTGGAGCGGGTGCTGAGTATGGCTGCCCAGTTGGACCTGGGGTTGCGTGGTTTGATGAAATCTCCTCTGCGTGGGCCGGCTGGGAACGTCGAGTTCCTGGGCTGGTGGATGCTGGGAGTAGAAGGGCTTGAAGCGGAAGCCGCCATTGCGGTCTGCTTGGAAGAAGGGGAGGTCGGATAATGAGCGAAATGGAAGCTCGGCTGCGGCGTTTGGAGAGGATCCTGGAGATCAGTCGTGAGTTGACCTCCACGGTGGCTCTGGAGCCTTTGCTGCAGACGATTGTGGATGTAGCGGCCGACCTGACCGACAGCGAGGGGGCTTCCATCTTGTTGCTGGACGTCCGCACCGATGAGTTGCGCTTCCGCGCGGCCTGTGGCGGTCCATCTGAGCAACTACCCGACATCCCAGTTCCCGTCGAGGATAGCATTGCCGGCGCCGTCCTCCTGTCTAGGGAGCCGGTCGTGCTCTCCGATGTCCGCACGGACCCCCGGCATTACAAGGGGGTTGGGCAGCAGGTTGACTTTGAGACTCACTCGCTTCTCGCAGTCCCTCTCCAGATCAAAGATCGGTGCATCGGGGTGTTGGAGACAATTAACAAGCGAGGGGCAGGTGTATTTGACCAGGAGGACGTGGAAACTCTGAACACACTGGCTGCCCAGGCGGCGGTGGCCATAGAAAACGCGCGCCTGGTGGGTGCGCTGCGGGAAGCCTACGATCAGCTAGGGGAACTGGATCGGCTGAAATCGGACTTTATCGCCATCGCCTCCCACGAACTGCGCACTCCGCTGAGCGTGATCCTGCTGTATGCTGCCATGCTGCAGGAGCAACTGGGAGAGGAGGCCGGGGCGCAACTGGACGCCGTGCTGCGGGCTACCATGAGCCTCAAGTACATCATCGAGACAATGCTCAACCTGCGCTACCTGGAGACCGGGCAGATGGATTTGGCGCTTAGCCACTTTGACCTGCGGGATGAAGTGCTGGAGGCGTGCAGTGCCTACGATGGTATCGCGGAGACGAGCGCGTTGGCGTTGGAAGTCGATCTGCCGGCTGAAGAGGTGGAAATCTGGGCGGACAGGGAAAAGTTGCGGGTCGTGCTGGATAACCTGATTTCCAATGGGATCACGTTCACCCCTCCCGGCGGGCGAGTGTGCGTAGCGCTGTCCTCAAGGGGCGACGAGGTGGAGCTGACGGTTGCCGATACTGGTATCGGAATCCCACCGCAGCACCTGGAACGGATATTTGAGCGCTTTTACCAGGTTGAGGAGCATCTGACCCGCTGGCACGGGGGTATGGGGCTGGGCCTCTCCATCGTCGGGGAGTTGGTGGAATTGCACGGCGGTCGTGTGCTGGTTGAGAGTGTTCTTGACAAGGGTAGCCGCTTCACCGTTGTGCTGCCCACGTGTCCTCCTTCTGCTGGATCTACCCCCGAGAAGCCCAAAGCTCCCGGCATCGTTTCTTGACAACTTGCCCTGGCACAGTTAGAATGGAGAGCGGAGGAGAATCTGTGGATCAGGCCCATATCCGAGATTTTTGTATCATCGCCCACATTGATCACGGCAAGTCCACGCTGGCCGACCGGCTGCTGGAATTGACCGGGACTATTCCTGAGCGCCAGATGACCGACCAGGTGCTCGATTCGATGGACCTTGAGCGGGAGAAAGGGGTCACCATCAAGGCATCGGCGGTGCGGATGCGGTACACTGCCGCCGATGGTGAGGAGTACGAACTCAACCTGATTGATACGCCTGGTCACGTTGACTTTTCCTACGAGGTCAGCCGGGCGCTGGTGGCTTGCGAGGGGGCGCTTTTGGTCGTGGACGCCGCCCAGGGCGTCGAGGCCCAGACGCTGGCCAATCTTTACCTGGCGCTAGATGCCGATCTTGAGATCATCCCCATCGTGAACAAGATTGACCTGGCCTCGGCGCGGCCCGACGAGGTGGCGCTAGAGTTGGCCGAGTTGCTGGGTGTGGATCCCGACGAGGTGTTGCACACCTCAGCCAAGGAAGGGTGGGGGGGTGAGGAGGTGCTAGAGGCGGTGGTGAGTCGCCTTCCGCCGCCCCGAGGACGGCCTGACTCACCGTTGCGGGCGCTGGTCTTTGACTCGCACTATGACTCTTACAAGGGCGTGGTCGCCTACGTGCGCGTGACGGATGGCGTGTTGGCGCAGGATGAGCCGCTGCTACTGATGGCGACCGGCACCACGACTGAGCCTATCGAGGTCGGCATCTTTACGCCGGGGATGACCCCCACGGGACGGTTGGACACGGGCGAGGTGGGCTACGTCGCCACGGGGCTCAAGACGGTGCGGGAGTGCCAGGTGGGCGAAACGCTTACCGGTACGGTTCGCCGGGCGTCGGAGCCGCTGCCCGGCTACCGTTCGGTCAAACCGATGGTTTTTGCCGGCCTGTATCCTATTGAGGGCGAGGACTATAGCGCGCTGCGCGACGCGCTGGAAAAGTTGCAGCTCAACGACGCGGCGTTGGTCTTTGAACCAGAGTCCTCCCAGGCGCTCCAGTTTGGTTTTCGTTGTGGCTTCCTGGGTTTGTTCCACATGGAGATCGTGCAGGAGCGGTTGGAGCGGGAGTACGGACTGAATCTGATTGCCACTGCTCCCAGCGTCGCCTACCAGGTCGTTGTTCACAGCGGCGAGATCATCGAGATCGCCAGCCCCGCCGATCTGCCGGACCCCAGCACCATCGAGGAGATCCACGAACCGTGGATGCGCATCCAGGTCTTTACGCCGGCGGAGTACATCGGCCCGGTGATGGAGCTGATCACGCGACGGCGGGGCACGTACCAGACCACCGAGTACCTGGATAGCCAGCGCGTCGTATTGACCTACGAGATGCCGCTTGCGGAGATGATCGTGGACCTGCACGACAAGCTCAAGTCGGCCACGCGGGGCTATGCCTCATTGGATTACGCCTTCGATGGCTACCGGCCGGGCGATCTAGTGCGTTTGGACATCCTGGTCAACAAGGAGTTGGTGGATGCGCTGGCGCTGATGGTGCATAGTGACCAGGCCTACGAGAAAGGCTCGGCGTTAGTGCGCAGGATGAAGAAGGTCATTCCCCGGCAATTGTTCAAGGTGCCGATCCAGGCGGCTTTGGGGGGGCGGATCATTGCCCGCTCGACGGTGAGCGCGCTGCGCAAGGACGTGTTGGCCAAGTGTTATGGTGGCGATGTCACGCGCAAGCGCAAGTTGTTGGAGAGGCAGAAGAAGGGCAAGAAGAGGCTCAAGCAGTTTGGGCGGGTGGTGATCCCGCAGGATGCGTTTCTGGCGGTGTTGAAGCTGGATGAGGACTAGGAGATTGGATATTGGGTACTGGCTACCGGATGGGCAACCTCCGCCCGGTAGCGGTGCGGTGGACGTGGCCAAAGTCGCGCAGGCCGTCCAGTTGTTCCACGTCGAACACCGGGCCGTCCTGGCAGACGAGTAATCCGTCCAGGGCGCACTGCCCGCAGATGCCGAAGCCGCATTTTATGTATCGTTCGACGCTCAATTGGCCGGGAATGGACCGCTCCCGGCACAACCGGTGCAGGGTGACGAGCATCAGTTCGGGGCCGCAGGCGTAGATTGGGGATTGGAGGTTAGAGGTTAGAGGTTGGAGGATGGCGTCGGTGACGTAGCCTCTGTAGCCTGTCGAGCCATCGTCGGTGGCGAGGATGAGCTGGATGCCCAGGCTGCGGAACTGGTCCACGTAGATCAGGTCGTCGGCGCGGCGGGCGCCGAGGGCGACGGTGGTGGGGATGCTGCGTTCGACGGCCCGCGTGGCGAGGAAGTAGAGCGGGGCCGCTCCGTACCCTCCACCCACGAGCAGCGCTGGCTGGTCTTGATGCAGTGAGAAGCCGCGCCCGTAAGGGCCGCGCCAGCCCACCTGGTCACCTGCCTTGCGCTGATGCAGCGCCGTGCTGAAAGGCCCCACGCGGGCGATGGTCAGCGTGAGCGGGGCGGGGTGGGCGATGGAGATGGGCTTTTCGTCCACGCCGGGCAGCCAGAGCATGACGAACTGCCCCGGCTCCGCCTCTGGCACCTCGGCATCTAGCACGAAGGTGCGGACGGTGCGGGTCTCGTCCCGGATCTCGCGGATGCGGACGGTTTGTGGTAGGGTCATTTCATCAATCCGTTGCTATCAATCCGTTACTGTCCTGCAAATCGTGTTCTCTGGCAAGTGTACCATAGAGGGATGGTTCTGAAAAGTCCTATGCCTTCTGCCGCTTATTTAGGCTTGACACTGTCTATCCCATAGGTAGGCGTTGGTCATCGTTTCGGCCAGACTGTGCTCCCAGCCCCCGTCTCGGGGGCGTCTTAGGCGAGATTCGTCCCGTAGACCCGCCCCCGGGACGGGGGCTTGGAGCCTTGGAAAC
>JAUXFI010000035.1 GCA_030620125.1 Anaerolineae bacterium | reverse complement strand
CTTTGGGATTTCGCGTGGTCAGGGTATCGGACTCCCCAACTTGTTGGGGGCGCCACGCGAAGAACCCGAACAAGTTCGGGACTCCGATACGTCATCCACGCAAACTCCCAAAGACCCCAAATTATTTGGTGACGTCCGAAATGTTCAGGGCGATATGGTCAGCTTTTTAGCTTCCGGGAAGGCAGTTTGAGTAATTGTTATTCTTCCAAGAACTGCGTGCTCAGGTCCTCACCAGGTCGCAGTTCCTTCTCATAGTTGGCGTACTGGCGATCCATGTGCATACCAGCCTTCTCGTAGAGGTGGGTAGCGCCGGTGAGGCTCTGCGCGTCAACGTCCAGGCCCACCTTGCGTTTGCTGCGCCGGTAGAACTCGCCAAAGCTGTGGTGCAGCAGGGCCAGCGCCAGCCCGCGCCGCCGCCAGGGCCGCCGCACGCCCAACCCATCTACCCACCCCATCCCTGGGTCTTCGACTGTCTTGGGACAACACAACGACATGCCGGTGATTTCCTCCCCGTTCATAGCCAGAAACCAGAGTGACGGATCGTGATCGTGATCGTTCTCTATCCAGTGTACCCACTCCTGGTATTCTTCCTCGAAGGGATGCTCGACGTACCCCCAGTGATCCTGGAATGCGTCGCGGTCCGCAAGCACGAGAGCGCGCATGTCCTGCTCGCGGACGAAGGAACGGATGGTGATACCCTCGGGCACGATCGGCTCCGGCGGCGGGCCATCCATCTTGATGACCATGCGGAAGCTGTGGCGTACCAACTGGTAACCTTGCTCGCATAGTAACTCCTGGGCCGCCGTATCGGTGCTTATCGTATCCTGCAGCAGCACCACACGGGTGCCCTCTGTCGCCTTGGGGATGGACTGCCGGGCGCGTCCCTCGGCCCATTGGCAAAGGGCTGTACCGACACCCTGCCCCTTGTAGTCGGGATGCACGTCCCCTGCCACGTAGATACGCACGTGTGGTTCCGAGTCCCACAACGCAGCGTGGCCCACGAGCTTGCCCCCCGGCGCGATCACGACCAGCGTATCGGTCTCCAGGTTAAAGGTGGGAGCCTGCCAATCGTTATGGATCCTGTGCGCCTCGGTTCGCGGCTTGCCGGTCTGCTCGATGGAGCAAGCGTTCAAGAGATCAACGACGGTCTCTATATCATCCAGCGTTGCCGGGCGGCTCGTAAAGTGCTCAAGTAATGACAATGTTGTTGACATGGTTTTGTCCTCCATAAAGTGTCGGTAGGGAAACAGAAAACAAGGCCGTGGACAGTGCCCACGGCCTTGCGGAGCGATGCGAGTATGGAGAAAACAAAAAGGCCGTGGGCGTCGCATGCACCCACGGCCTACAATGACGTTATGTCAATCCCTGGCCAGGCGCACTGCGACAAGGCAGCATCCGACCCCCGCTAGCATCGCGTGGCCGGAGCACCCTGATGACGGACATTGCAGTGCGCATACCATACCTCCTTACAAGATGGGAAGATTATACTCTAGTCCAGAAAGTTGTCAAGCCTCGCAGAACGCTTATAATACGATACCACTTATCAGAGGCGAGGAGGTTGAGATGGTCCAGTACGATGCTCCTATCAATGCCAACGACTTGAGTTTTGAGCGGGTGGTGCTACAGGCCCCCTTCCCTGTCATAGCGGTCTTCTGGTCGGCACAAGAGGTCCCACGCCAGCAACTCAACGCCGTGCTGGCGCAGCTCGCCCGCGAGTACGCAGGCGAGGCTCTGGTGGTGAAGCTGGACGCGGCAGACGCTCCCCAGGCGCAGGCGCAATACGACGTAGAAACACGGCCACAGTTCCTGTTCTTCCGCCAGGAGAAGCTGGTCGCGCGGGCCAGAGGGATGCCCGATGCAGATATGCTGCGCCCGTGGGTCGAGTATCTGCTGGGGCGCGGGCCAAAGCCAGAGTCGAAGAAGCCCCCATGAGAGGCAGCGCCGGGGGGCGACGGGCATCCACGAACTGTGTTGTATAGCCTCAGAGCGTGTTTGGAAAGTCACAAGAGGGCAACCTTGCGAAGGTTTCGAGACAGATTTTGGGCCAAAAGAGCCTGCGTTCGGCAGGAACGGGACCAATTCCAGGGCACTTTGGAACCTTCGCAAGGTTAACGCCGACTTTTAAGACACGCTCTCGGAATAGTACTGCGGTAATGGGACAGAAATCCTATTGCGCTCCAGGAGACGCTTGTGGTACAATGTCTTTAGATAGCTAATCAATGCGGCTAATTACCGCGGAACGAGGTGATACAATGTTCTTGGTCATTGCAGCGAGTGTCTTTGTCGGTATGATGTTCGGCACGTGCCTGGGTGTATTGGTGCTCAGTCTCGCGGTCACGTCGAGCCGTGTGGGCGACCAGGTATAGGTTTCCCACCAGTCCTCCAATGCTACGACACCAAAGACATGCAATAGGTACGGTACACCTTGTACCGCTGCCCGCCCAGATTTCGGACGAGGCGATTGATCATCTCGTTGTGCTCGGCAGTGAGTGACAGGTCAACCCAGACATACCCCTTGCGCAACAGCGCTCGCGTCGTCTCCACATAGAGCAACGAATCCAATCCCCGCGAACGGTATTCCTCCAGCACGGCCAGGAGTTTCAGGCTGGCGACGTCAATGTGGCGCATGCGCCACCACAGCCGGAGCCAACCCAGTGGAAAGAGTCGCCCGTTGGCCGCTTTGAGCGCCTGATTGATGTCGGGTACCGTCGCCGAGAATCCCACCGGTTGACCATCTATCTCGGCAAAAAAGATCAGGTCGGGATCAACTACCTGCCGCAGTTCGTCGGTGAAGCGAGTGAACTCTTGCTCGTCCATCGGTACGTGGTTGCGCATGTGGCCCATTGCCTCGTTGACCAGGTACATCACCCGCTCCACCTCCGCGTCCCAGTCCTCCATCCGCATGGCACGGATCTGAACTCTGGTTCTGCGACGCACGGCCTTTGCCACGCGCAGCACTTTGGGCGGCAGGTTGGCGACGTCCCCTTTGAACACAGCCAGGTCTACCCAGGAAGCGTAAGCGTCCCTGTACTTGACCAGGCCGTACCGCTCCAGGAGATCGGCATAGTAGAGCGGACTGTGCCCGCACAGCAGCACCGGCGGGCGGTCGAGGCCCTCGATCAACACTCCGGGCGAATCGTCCATCGAGAAGTAAAACGGCCCACGGATAGTCTCCATCCCCTGCCCGCGAGCCCAGTCGCACGCAGCGTCCAACAGCGCCTGGGCGACTTTATAGTCATCGAGCGTCTCGAAGAAGCCAAACCCGGCTGCTTTCTCATTCAGGAACTGATTGGCGCGGTGGTTGATCCAACCGGCGATGCGGCCCACGTCCCGCCCATCGCGCCGGGCCATGAACAGGGCGGCCTCGCCGTAGCGGAAGAACGACCCCCGCTGCGGGTCCAGGGTACGAAGCTGGCTACGGATGAGCGGGGGAACCCACAAGGGATCATTGCGGTAAACCTGCCACGGGAAGCGTACAAAGCGCTCGCGGCTCTGCTCGTCCTGAACCGGCACTATTTCGATGTTTGACGAGGACATGTCCGCTCCTATCGTGACAAGGCAGGCTCTTGAGTCTGCTTGACAGTGAGGCAAGCCCAGGGGTGTTCAGTTCTAAATAAACGCCTCACTTTTGGACAGGATTAACAAGATTTCCAGGATTTTTTCTTGCTTTTATCTTGTTCATCCTGTAAATCCTGTCCATTGATCCGCTTTGTGCGGAGAACTGAACAGCCCTGGAGGCAAGCCCACGTGCTGAGCAGAGCCGCACCTGGGGGGGGGGTTAGCTTCTCAAGTCTGGATCTACCGAATTCGGCAATGTGCCCCACCCTCACCGTACTACCGCTCCAGTAGAATGGTCACGGGGCCGTCGTTATAGATCTCTACCAGCATGTGCGTGCCAAAGATGCCGGTCTCGATAGGCACGGAGTGATCTCGCAGCGTTTGGGCAAAATGCTCCACCAGCGGCTCGGCCACCTCCGGTGGGGCAGCGCCGGTGAAACTCGGACGGCGGCCCTTGCGCGTGTCGGCGTAGAGCGTGAACTGAGAGATGACCAGCGCCGCGCCATCCACGTCGAGCAGGCCGGCGTTCAACTTGCCCGCGTCGTCCTCAAAGATGCGCAGGCCGGCTACTTTTCGCGCCAGCCACTCGGCCTGTTCCTCCGTGTCGCCGTGGGTGACACCCACCAGCACGACCACGCCTCGCTCAATGGCGCCGACGACCTCGCCCGCGACGCTCACCGAGGCCCGGCTAACCCGCTGTACGACTGCCCGCATTTCTGACTCCTGAATGTGAAACGTGAAACGTGGAATTGGAGTGAATGTTCATTTTCCAACCCCCCGCGCGCAGCCCCGCCACTCCTTGATGGGAAAGCGTCGCTCGTTCCGCTCCAGTTTGCCCAGCATCACCGTGCTCACGTCAATATCCAGCGCGTTCGCCAGGCTGAACAGGTAGATGAGTACGTCGGCCAGTTCGTCGGCCACGGCGGCTCGTTTCGTTTCGTCCTGCACGGCGGCGGCTGCCTGTTCGTGGGTGAGCCACTGGAAGTGCTCCATCAGTTCGGCGGCCTCGACCGCGATGGCGACGCTCAGGTTCTTGGGGACGTGGAATTGCTGCCAGTCGCGGGCGGCCACGAACTCGGCCACGCGCTGGCGCAGGTCGGCGAGGGTGATGTTATCATCTGCCATGCGCTCAGGGCAACCCGACAGCGGCCTTGGCCTCGGCGATGGTCTCGGCGGCGATGGCGGAGGCGCGGCGAGCGCCATCAGCCAGGATGTCCCACACGTGATCGGGGTCTGTGGCCAGCGCCGCTCGCCGCTCACGGAGCGGCGCAAAGTAGTCGGCCAGGCTCCTGGCAAAGAGCCGCTTGCACTCCACGCAGCCGATGGCTGCTGAACGGCAGTCGGCCTCAATGCGGGCCACGTCGCCGGGCGAGAAGAAGCCATGCAGCGTGAAGACGTTGCACACCTCGGGATGGCCGGGGTCGGAGCGGTAGCGGCGGGCTGGGTCGGTGACCATCTGCATCACGCGCTGCTCGATCTCTTCCGGCGAGGCGGCGATCTCGATGTGGTTGTCCAGCGACTTGCTCATCTTTTGCTCGCCGTCAATCCCCAGCACCTTGGGAAAGTCGGTGTGCTTGGCCTGGGGTTCGATCAGCACGTCGCCAAAGTGATGGTTGAAGCGGCGTACGACCTCACGGGTGAACTCTAGGTGGGGGGCCTGGTCCACCCCCACCGGGACGATGCCCGCCTTGTAGAGGGTGATGTCGGCGGCCATCAGCACCGGGTAGCCGACCAGCCCGTAGTTGATGTTGTCGGGCTGCTGGCGAACTTTGTCCTTAAAGGTCGGCAGGCGAGTGAGCCAGCCCAGGGGGGTCACCATCGAAAACAGGAGATGCAGTTCGGTCACCTGCGGCACGTGGGACTGGACAAAGATGATGGTGCCCTCTTCGGGGTCCATCCCGGCGGCCAGCCAGTCCAGGGTCATTTCGTAGGTCCACTCGCGCAGCATATCAGTGTTCCCGAGGGTGGTTAGAGCGTGCAGGTCAACGATGCAGTAGACGCAGTCGTAATCGTCCTGCAGGGCGACATAGTTGCGGATGGCGCCCAGGTAATTGCCCAGGTGCTGGCGGCCAGTGGGCCGGGCACCGGAAAAGACGCGGCCTTTCTTTGTGCTCATCTTGTGGATGCTCCTCTCTCTGATTTACGTGGGCGTAGTGTACCACAGGAGCGGCGGGGGAGCAAGCAACACACGTGTTGCGTGTTTCGAAAGCGAAAGCGGCCCCCGTCAGGCGAGCCGCTTGCTTTCGTGCGATGTGCTCTATGCAAAGGCCGGCTCGACGCTCATGTGGGGGACGAAGAGGGTGCGCACCTCAGGCACAAGTTTCACCCGCACAAAGACGACCTGTTCGCCTTCCTGCCGTCTTATGCGGGCAAGTTCCAGATTGGCTTCCAGGAGTTCAGGAGCGTTCGCCGGGAGGAAGATAACCGATGCGCCATTAGGAATGTGTTCAGTTAGTTCCGGGTTGTTTAGTGCCTCCAGCATAAACACCTCGAACAAATCGTGATTGCGTCTGAATTGCTCTTCACGTTCCATCACGCCACCTCTCATCCCGCTCACGGCAGAACTCCCAGCGTGCTTTCACATCACGCAGGGCATGTGTCAACGCGATGCCGTAATCATCCAATTTCAGTTTTTGCGTCTCCTGTGTGCCATCAGGATAACTGATGTCTTTGTGGGCACGTCCATGCGCCGTATCAAAACGCACGATAGGCTGCCACTCTCCCTGAATCCGGGCACGATATTGGACAGAGAATTTGACCACAGTGCGACCCTCTCGCTCAAGATGAACCAGGACTTGATCATCCTGCGTGAATGTCATCACGAAATCCTCGATCCGCCGTCGTGGTCTACGAGACTTTATAGTTGCCTTCGGAGTTTAGTGTACTATGAAGATAGATCTATAGCAAGGAGTGACTCACTCTGATGGGACAGCCCACCTACTGCGCTACCACAAAGGCGACGGCGTATTCGCGGGTGTGGCTGAGGCTGACCGCCCACTCAGTGAGGCCGAGTTCGCCGGCACGCTCGGCGGCACGACCGTAGAGGCGCACGAGCGGCTTGCCCCGCGCGTCGCCGACGACTTGTACGTCCCGCCAGTTGATGCCATCGCGGGACATCATCTGCACGCCCACCCCCAGCGCCTTGGAGACGGCCTCCTTGGCGGCGAAGCGGGCCGCGAGTTCCGCTGGACGGGCCCGGCAGTACAGGATTTCGGCCGGGGTGAAGACGCGCTCCAGGAAGCGGTCGCCGTAGCGCGCCAGTATCCGCTCAATGCGGGAGATTTCGATCAGGTCAACGCCGACGGTGAGCATAAGCATAACCTTGCGAAGGTTGTGGACAACCTCGGCAAAAAGCAGTGCTGTTCGGTGGACGAAAGGCGGCTTGGCCTCCTAACCCGCTGACAAACCTTCGCAAGGTTCACGCTGCCGGCGGCCCGGCGACGGCGAGGGCATACGCATCGGGGTCCAGCCAGCGCTGGGCAGTGGCCTGCACCTGTTCGATGGTGATCTCGCCCATCAAGCCAGTGTAACGCTCCAGGTAGTCCAGCCCCAGGTCATAACGCTCCATATCGAGAATGGCCCGCGCTACACCTTCGTTCGTCTCCAACCGCAGGGGCAGGCTGCCCGTGATGAAAGCCTTGTTGTCGGCCAATTCGTCCGCGCCCACCGGTTCCTCGCAGATGCGGCGGATTTCGTCGCGGATGCTGGCGATGGCCTGCTCGACGTTGGCCGGGTTGACGCCGGCGACGACGCTCCAGGGACCGGGGCCGGGGCCGCCATTCACGTGGCTGAACGAATAGTAGGCCAATCCTTGCTCGTCGCGCACTTTTTCCCCCAGGCGACCCATCAATCCGAATATGCCCAGGATAGAGTTGCACACAACCGCGTCCAAAAAGTCCGGCGCGACGCGAGGGGGGCCAGGATAACCCAGGACGATGTCTGATTGCGTCTTGCCGGGAATGGAAACGGTGCGCTGGCGAGTCTCGGCGATGCGGGGAACCTCGGGGAGCGGAGCACGCTCGTAATTGTGGCCCTGCCAGTCGCCGAAGGCGGCCTCGATCTGCGCCAGCGCGTCGGCAGTCTCCAGCGCGCCCACTACGATGATGACCATGCCCTGCGGGCCGTAGCCACCGGCATAGAACTCGGCCAGGTCATCGCGGCTGATCTTGCTGATCGTCTCGGTGTAACCGACCGCGCTGCGAGCATAAGGATGCCCTTCGGGATAGGTCAGTTCGTGGAAGGTAAGGCCAGCCATACGCCGCGTGTCGTTGGCACGCTCCTCCAGGGCAGTGAGGATCTCGCCGCGCAATTTCTCGACCTCGTCGCGGGGGAAGATGGGACAGCGCAGCGCGTTGGCGAGGACGTCGAGGGCCAGCGGCAGGTCTTCGACGAGGCTCTTGGCGCCAAAGCCGGTGGTGTGCGTGCCCGAGCTGACGGCAACGCTGGCGCCGACCGATTCCGTCTCTTCGTAAATCTGCTCAAAGGTGCGCTTGGCGGTGCCGCGCATCAGGGTGCTGGCGGTAAAGGCAGCCAGCCCGGCCTGCACCGGACGTTCGTCGCAGGCTCCCGCCTGCAGGTAGCCGCTCACGATGACGGACGGGCTGTTGTGGTTCTCACGCGCCAACACGACGATCCCGTTGGGCAGTTCGCAGCGTGTGATGTCATTGGGTCCAGGGATAGACATTGGTCTCCTTATGCGTAAAACGTGAAACGTAAAACGTAATCGCACCCTGCACATTACGTTTTACGCATTACTCATTACTCTCGGGTACGTACCATCCTGTCGTGCGATTCGAGCGCCTGAGATATGTCTGTGCCACGCGCTGCACGTCCTCGACGGTGACGGCGCTCAGGTTGGCGACATAGTTCTCAAACCAGGTGTAGTCGGCAAAGATCTCGCAAAAGCCCATCCAGTGTGCCTGTCCGGTGATGGACTCGCTGGAGTAGGCGAACTGTGCCTTGGCCTGCTTGATCGTTTTGGTCAGTTCCTGCAGCGTAATCGGCTCGGCGACTGCGCGTGCCAGTTCCGCGTCCAGCGCCTCTTCTACCTCGGCCAGGGTATGGCCTGCGCGCGCGACCGCCGAGAGGCTGTAGACGTAGGGGTCAACCGTCGGGATCAAGGAACCGGATATGGCGGTTGCCAGTTCCGTCGCCACGAGCGCCTTGTAGAGGCGACTGCTCTTGTTGGTCAAGCCTCCGCCGGTGAGTATCCCGCTGGCTCCGCTGAGCGCTGCATCGAGCGCGGTCAGGGCGATAAAGTCAGGCTCGCGGACGGAGGGGGCGCGAAAGGCCATCTGGAGGTAAGCGACGTTGCCTTCTCCCTCCAGCATCACTCTCCGCTCCCCCTTCTGCGGCGGTTCGACGGCGTTCATCGGAGGAATGTCCGGGCCGTTCGGGATCGCGCCAAAGTGCTGCTCGACCAGCCGCAGCATTTCGCCGGTATCGAAATCGCCCACGGCGACGACCAGCGCGTTGCGAGGCGTGTAGTAGGTGCGATAATGCGTGTAGAGTTGGTCGCGGGTCATCGTCTCCAGGTCGCACATGTGGCCGATGGTGTCGGTGCCGTAGGGATGCACGCGGAAAGCGGCCGACATCAATTCTTCGTTGAGCAGAAATTCAGGGTTGTTTTCTGCTCCCTGACGCTCGCTGATGATGACGGTGCGCTCAGAGGCGGTTTCGTCGGGGTCGAAGATCGAGTTGGCCAAACGGTCGGCCTCAATGCGCAGCGCCAACTCGATACGTTCGGTGGGCAGCGTGGCAAAGTAGGTCGTGAAATCGTGCCAGGTCATACCGTTGAAAACGCCACCCTCACAGGCAATCGCTTTTTCGGCCGCGCCTTTGGGGAACATGTGTGTTCCCTTGAAAAGCATGTGCTCGGCCCAGTGAGAGATGCCCGTGATGCCTGTGTACTCGTTGCGACTTCCCACCCGATACCAGATCCAGAAACTGGCCACCGGTGCGGTGTGCGCCTCCTTGATGAGGACTGTCAGGCCGTTGTCCAATGCGGTTTTCAGAATTGTCATTCGATTACCTCCGGCTGAGATCGGCGAAGCGTGAGGGTGTAGCCAACGACAGTAGGTCGGATTCGCTATCCGACTAGGGCGGTTAGCAAAACCGCCCTACGCTGCCTCTGCTCAATTTGAGGTCTCATGATACCACAACCGGCGGTTTGTACCAAGTCGACAAGATGTGTATAATTGAGGGCAGCCTGTGATTATGACTGAGGAAAGATTACAACGAGATGAGATCGGAGGAAATTTATGGACGAGTTGCGTAGCCTGTGGACCGACCAGGCTATCCTGGGTGAGAGGCACGATCGGCTCAACTTTTCCCACTACGCCGACATTCTGTCCGAGGTGGTGCTTACCGCGGATACTCCCATCACCATCGGCGTGTTCGGCGCGTGGGGTAGCGGCAAGACCAGCCTGATGCGGCTGGTCGCCGAGCAGTTGCTCAATCGCCGCACTACGGCCCATCGCTCGGCGAGGGTCGTCTGGTTCAACGCCTGGCAGTACGAACGAGACGAGGGGGCGCTGTGGAGAGCGCTGCTGTTGCGCGTTCTGGAGGGCCTCGCAGGGGGCCAGCTCAACGAGGAGGACGCCCAGCAGGTCGCGGACTGGCGGATGAGACTCTACGCCGACGTGCAGCGCACCGAGATGGGCTCGATCCAGATTGACTGGCCCAAACTGGGCAAGGGGGCGCTAAAGCTGGGCGTTTCTCTGGTTCCCAGCCCCTCCACCTTCCTCCAATTGGTCCAACTGTTGCAGGGTGAGATAGGAACCGTAGAGGAGGTTATCTCGGCCTTTGAGCGCGAGCACACCGAGGTATATCGCCGGCAACTGATGCTGCTGGAGGAATTCAGAGGAGGATTCGCTCACCTGGTGCGTGAGTACGTCTGGAGCCGCAATGACCTGCTGGTGGTCTTTATTGACGATCTGGATCGCTGCTTGCCAACACGCGCGGTCGAGGTATTGGAGGCGATCAAGCTGTTCCTCGATGTACCGGGGTGCGTCTTTTTCATCGCTGCCGATCGGGATGTCATCGAGCGGGTAGTACAGGTGCAATATGCCAGCTATCTGGTAGGAAGTGGTGAAGGGGCAGAGAGCATCCCCGTGGCCGGGCAGGGTTACCTGGAAGAGATCGTGCAACTTCCTTTTTACCTGCCGCCGCTGGAGGATGAGCAGATATCCGGCTTCATTGAGCGGCACGATCCATATCTATCTTTGGGCTGCGGGGAGATATTTGCGCTGGGCCTCGAACCCAACCCGCGCGTGGTGAAGCGCACGCTCAACATCTTTCGCCTGCTGCTCAAACTGGCCGAGCGCCGGGTGGCGGCAGACACGATGGAACCAGTCGTGCCAGAGCTCCTGGCCAAGATGGTCGTTATCCAGGCGCGTTATCGCGACCTCTACCGCGATCTACTGGAATATCCCAACCTCATCCAGGACCTGGAACTGGCAGCGCGGGAGGGGCTTGAAGTGCGCCGCGCGGTGCCGCCGCTCGTCGAAGAAGCGTCGGAGGCTGCGACGCTGTTGGAGCAGTATCTGCGCTACAAGCCGCTGTTGCGGATGCTGCGAGCAGGGCCGGCCTTCGCCGACCTGACCCCGGATCAGATCAATGCCTATATCTACCTGACCCGCACGACCGGTGAGGAAACAAGACCAGCGCCGGAGACGGAAGCCACCCGGCGGTGGCACGACTTGTTGAGTAACGACTTTACCCGCATACGGGCCGGTGTAGCCGCTGTGCAGGCGGAGGGCCTGGCAGTCGAGTACGTCGAAGCCCTGGTGCAACTGCTCGGTCCAGGGGCGAAGGCCAGCCCCACGGAGCGCATCTCGGCCGGCACTGCCCTGGCGTACCTGGGCGACCCACGGGACCTCGACGGGATGGCGAATCTCCCCGGCGGCGAGTTCGAGCACGGTGAGCGAGGAGAACCAACCTACGTGATGGCCTGCCGCATCGGCCGCTACCCGGTCACGAACGGGCAGTACGCCCGCTTCCTGGCCGAAAACCCCACTCAGCCTGTGCCCTATCTCGACGAAGTGTGGGCCGAGCCGTATAACTGGGACCGGCAACGACGTATCTACCCGGAGGGCAAAGCCAGTCATCCCGTGGTGCTGGTGAGTTGGGAGGATGCCCGCGCCTATTGCGATTGGGCCGGCGCGCGGCTGCCCACCGAGGAGGAATGGGAAAAGGCAGCGCGGGGCGAGGATGGGCGAGTCTACCCCTGGGGAGACGTGTTTGACCTTCAGCGGGCCAACGTGCGCGAAAGCGGAATAGGAAGCACGACGCCGGTGGGAGTTTACCCGGACGGGGCCAGTCCCTACGGCCTGCTCGACTGCGCGGGCAACGTGTGGGAATGGACGACTTCGCGGGCGGGAGAAAACCAGATCGTCATTCGTGGGGGTTCGTGGAATTTTCACGCCGAGGACGCGCGCTGCTTCGCCCGCGATTACAGTCACCCCGACCACCGTTCCAATCGCATAGGCTTCCGCGTCGTCACGGGACCGCAGCCGGTAGCGGATAGCGGCGAGCCGGCAGCCGATAATGGTGAGCCGACGGATGACGAATAGGGCAGGCGGATTCGGTCGGAGACTTTCGCCTGTGGAAATACACAATGTTCAACCACAAGTCGAGACAAAACGTGTCCCTTGGCCTTGGGATACGCGCTTATCGTGTGTTTCTTTATCCGAGGTACTTTTTTCCCCTGTGCGCGCAATTTAACACTTTTTCAAGTGCGCTGAGTATATTCCGGGTATCCGTTCAGGGGGTAGATCAGAAACTGGGTTTTTGGGGCTTCACAAGCGAAGCCGCCGAATAGAATTCGTCGTCTGAAGCTGAAAAGGCCCCTCAGGGCCTATGGCCTGATTTAGCGCCTGAGGGCGCTTCTCAACTTTAGGCGGGGATTTCCAATCCCTGGCTTTTTCAAGTGCGCTGAGTATATTCCGGGTATCCGTTCAGGGGGTAGATCAGAAACCGGGTTTT
>JAUXFI010000148.1 GCA_030620125.1 Anaerolineae bacterium | reverse complement strand
TACCAGCGAAAGCCGGGGATGTCGAAACGATTGCCGAACATGATACCGGCCTGGACAGCCGGGGTGGTGCTGGGCAGCCCACAGCGCCAGGGAGCTACGACCAGGCGGCGACAGGCCAACAAGCGGGCCAGGTAGGGCATATAGCCAGTGTCAATCGCCTGCACCAGGTGGTCGTGGGAAAGCCCATCAATCTGGATGATGATGAAGCCACGCCGCGAATCGGGACTGGCGCCAGGCCGGCCCAAGCGCCGGGCCAGCACGCCGTACTTGCGCGTGTAGTAGATATCTGTGAGCACACCGACCAGGTTCAAGACGTGCCGCGCAAACCAGGTGGACATCGTCGCATCCATTCACTTTCTGCATATTGGAACGCACCAATCAGTCCAGGCCCAGCAGGTATCTTTTCAATATCTTGGGGCAATCGCACTTTCTCGCTCAAAGCCCCCGTCCCCGGGGGCAGCTCAGACAAGGTTTGCCCCGCGAATTCGCCCCCGAGACGGGGGCTGGGAGCGTTGAGATTATTCTTGCCCCAATTTTTTGAGAGGATACCCCAGCAGTATACCAGGCTTGAGACAATTTGTCATCCTGGAGACCCTGGCCGTCTCAGCAGTCTCAATTGCTGAGGAGCGAGGCACGCCCATGCGCCGAAGCCCGGCGGTGTTGACTCCTCGAATCTGCCGAGTCTGCTTGACAAAACGACGAAAGCCACTATAATACCGGCACCAATGAAGAGAAAGTGAAGCCTCGTCCACGAAGCGCTGAGTAGAAAACGGGACTCGGGCGCTTCTTTTGTGCATGCCGTGGGAGTTCCCCGCAGGGAGAGCAACAATGCCAATGAAGGATCGAGAAGAAAGCGTACTAGAGGCACGGGATTTCAGCGCACTGCGCATCAGCCTGGCATCACCCAAACAGATTCTGTCCTGGTCCTACGGTGAGGTCACCAAGCCCGAAACCATCAACTACCGTCGTCTACGCCCCGAAAAAGACGGGCTCTTCTGCGAAGCCATTTTCGGTCCCACCAGGGACTGGCAATGCTACTGCGGCAAGTACAAGAACGTCCGCTACAAGGGCATCATCTGTGACAAATGCGGCGTCGAGGTGACTCGCTCGTCGGTACGGCGCGAGCGTATGGGACACATTGAGCTAGCTGCTCCGGTCGCCCACATCTGGTACACCCGCCGCATCCCCAGTTACCTCGGCATCTTGCTCGACATCCCCAAGCGTAATATGGACCGCGTGCTCTACTTCGCTCAACACGCCATCACCCACGTAGACGAGGATGCACGCCAGAAGGCCCTCAAGCGACTGGATGATGAACTCGAGGGGAAGCAAGAACAACAGGAAACCGTGGCCCAGGAGGGCATCACAGCGTTGGAGCAACGGCTGGCCCAGGAGAAAGCCCGCATCCAGGAGCAATTGCAAAATAGCCAAACCCGGCTCGACGAGGAACTTGGCACCGCCACTGAGAAGGTGATGAAGGAAGCCCAGGCGTTGCAGAAAAAGATCGAAGATCGCCAGGGCAAGACCCGCCGAGCGCCTCTCGTCTTCAAACCCACCGGCGACATCGTCATCGAGAAAGGCGTCGCGCTGGGAAGCGAGCACCTGACGCTGCTCAACCAGATCGTACAAGATCACCTCAGCCAACTGGAGGTCGAGACGCGAGAGCGGAAGGAGGAGATAGCAGCCCCCCTGGAAGCAGATATTGAGCATTGGGTTGAGGCAACGGCCAACGAGATCGCCCACATCAAAGAGCAATCAACCAACGACATTGCCAATTTGCGCGCCAGATTCGATGCCGACCGGGAAGAGTTGCTGGGTCTTGCCGAGCTCCAGTTCCTCAACGAGCCTCGCCTACGGGAACTAAAGAGCAAGTGGGGCCAGGTCTTTAAGGCTGGCATGGGCGCCGAAGCATTCTACGAGATTCTGCGCAATCTGGACCTGGACAAGTTGGCGGAAGAACTATGGCGCGAGGTGCGCTTCGGCAGGTCAAAGCAGCGGCGCAAGAAAGCGACCAAGCGGTTGCGCGTCATCGAAGCGCTACAGAAGAGCAGCAACCGGCCCGAGTGGATGATCCTGACCATCCTGCCCGTCATCCCTCCTGACCTGCGCCCGATGGTGCAACTTGATGGCGGACGTTTCGCCACCTCCGACCTGAATGACCTCTACCGGAGAGTCATCAACCGCAACAATCGCCTCAAGCGACTGCTGGACCTGGGCGCGCCCGACGTGATCGTACGCAACGAGAAGCGCATGCTCCAGGAGGCAGTAGACAGCCTGATTGACAACAGCCAGCGTGGCAAGGCACTCTCCCGCCGTGGTCGCCGCGAACTAAAGTCATTGAGTGACATGCTAAAGGGTAAAAAAGGCCGCTTCCGCCGCAACCTCCTCGGCAAGCGCGTGGACTACTCCGGTCGCTCCGTCATCGTCATCGGCCCTAAACTGAAACTACATCAGTGTGGCCTGCCCAAGACAATGGCGCTGGAACTTTACCGCCCCTTTGTCATCAACAAACTGGTCGAGTATAACTACGCCAGCAACGTCAAGGCTGCCAGGCGCGTCATGGAACGTGAGCGGCCCGAGGTGTGGGAAGTGCTGGAGGAGGTAATCAAGGATCGGCCAGTGTTCCTCAATCGCGCCCCCACCCTGCACCGGTTGGGCATCCAGGCCTTTGAGCCGGTGTTGGTCGAGGGCAAGGCGATCCATATCCACCCCCTGGTCTGCTCTGCCTTCAATGCGGACTTTGACGGCGACCAGATGGCCGTCCACGTGCCACTCTCGCAGAGAGCCGTCGAAGAGGCGCGCACATTGATGCTGGCCAGCCACAACCTGCTCAAGCCCTCCTCCGGCGAACCCATCGTCGGCCCGACCAAGGACATGTGCCTGGGCGTCTACTACTTGACAATGGAGGATCCGACCTACACCGGGGATGAGCGCAAGCTATTCATTGACCTGGACGAGGCTGAGTTGGCTTATTCGCTGGGATACGTTGACCTGCACACCCCCATCACCGTGGCGCAGGTATACGACCACAAGCCTCCTCCCTCCAAGCCCATCGAGACTACCGTAGGGCGCTGCATCTTTAACCACATCCTGGGCGATGAACTGCGTTTCATCAACCATGCGTTGGACAAGGGCGCACTTCAGGAACTGGTCGGGGACTGCCGCCGTCAGATGGGCAACGAGACGACGACGGAACTGGTGGACCGTATCAAGAACATCGGATTCGAGTACGCCACCCGCTCTGGCGCGACGATCGCGATCTCTGACCTGGTCATCCCGCCTGATAAAGCGGCCATCCTCGAGGAAACACAGGAGACCGTAACCGAAGTAGAGCGGCAGTACCGTCGTGGCCTGCTGACTGAGGAAGAACAATACACCCGCACCATTGAACTGTGGTCACGGGCGCGCGAGCAGGTCTCAGAAGCGGTATCAAAGGCACTTGACCCCATGAGCTCGGTAGCGATCATGGCAAAATCTGGGGCCTCCAAGGGCGGATTTGGCCCTATCGCCCAGTTGGCCGGCATGCGTGGCCTCATGGCAGACCCATCGGGGCGCATCATCCCATTGCCTATTCGCAGCAACCTGCGCGAGGGCCTCTCGGCGCTAGAGTACTTTATCAGCACCCACGGCTCACGCAAGGGCCTGGCCGACACCGCTCTGCGCACCGCCGATGCGGGATATTTGACACGCCGACTAGTGGACGTGGCGCAAGAGATCATCATCAATGCCCACGACTGCGAGACCATGGCCGGCACCTGGGTCCGCGCAGCGGACGACATGGGGGGACAAAGTATGTCCGAGCGGCTGCTCGGGCGGATAGCAGCCGCGCCCGTGGTTCACCCCCAGACCGGCGAGGTGCTCGTCGAGCGCAATGAGGAGATAGACGAGCACATTGCAGCAGCAATCGAGGAGGCTGAGAGCGAGGCTGTGTTTGTGCGCTCACCGATGACCTGCCAACTCCGCCAGGGCATTTGCGCGCTGTGCTACGGACGCGATCTGGGCCGAGGTAAGATGACCTCCATCGGATCCGCAGTCGGCATCGTGGCCGCGCAGTCCATCGGCGAACCGGGAACCCAGTTGACGCTGCGGACATTCCACACCGGCGGCGTGGCAGAGGGCACCGACATCACCTTCGGTCTCCCGCGCGTAGAGGAGCTGTTCGAGGCTCGCAAAAAGCCCAAGGGTGAGGCATCAATGTCGGAAATCGGCGGCACGGTGCACATCGTCAGGTCCGAAGGCCAACGGAGCGTCATCGTCGCCGATTGTGAGATCGAACGGTTTGAATACGAGATCAAGCGGGGCTGGAAGGTACTGGTCGAAGACGGTGACGAAGTCAAGGCAGGCGATCCGATTGCCTCCTGGCGCGATCAGAAGAACATTGAGGCGGAAAAGAGCGGACGAGTGCTCCAAGAGGACCGTCTCGTCACCGTCATCCACGAAAAGCGCGATGAACGAGAGTACGAGATTCCCGTGACTAGCCGACTGCTGGTCAAAGAGGGACAGCGCATTGAGCCTGGCACGCCATTGATCGAAGGAGTTCTGAATCCCCACGACATCCTCCGCGTCCTGGGCCGTGAGGCCACGGAGCTCTACATGCTTTCGGAGGTGCAGAGTGTCTATCGTTCACAAGGTGTGAACATCAACGACAAGCACCTCGAGATCATCTTCCGCAAGATGCTAAGCAAACTGCAGATCACCGAGTCAGGCGACACGGAACTCTTGCCAGGTGAGATGGTAGACCGTCTGGCACTGGAAGACGTCAACCGCAAGGCAATCGAAACAGGCGGAGAGCCTGCCAAGGGCTGGCCCGTGCTGTTGGGCATCACCAAAGCAGCCCTGAGCACCAATAGCTTCCTCTCTGCCGCGTCCTTCCAGCACACGATCCGGGTACTGGCCAACGCGGCGATTGAAGGCAAAAAAGATCCCCTGCTGGGATTGAAGGAGAACGTCATCATCGGCAAACTGATCCCGGCTGGCACAGGCTACCGGGGAGACAACGTATTCTCCGATGGACCAATCGAGAGTTTCGAGGGCGTGCCATTGAAAGCGCTTGCCCAGGCGCAAGCAGAGGACGAAGAGAAAGCAAAAGAAAAAGCTGTCGTGGAGACCTCCGAAATACTGGGCCTCATCAGTCCAACGTAGCCTGAGCAATACGTAAGCGACGTTACATACGCGGCAACGCAGATTGAAGGCGCTGCCGCGTTGTCGTTGGCGCTAGAGCGTATGGCAGCAGCATACATCTGCGGGAATGTTTGACAAAGCGGTTCGCCCGTGTTAGTATAGTATCTTGCGTGCAACGTAATGATTTGGAACACACG
>JAUXFI010000122.1 GCA_030620125.1 Anaerolineae bacterium | reverse complement strand
TCTCGACTCCCAGGCGACTTTCGGCGGGGGGCGCTGCGAGGGCTTGCAGCCGGTGACCCTCTTCTCTTTCCCCTTCAGGTTCAAGGGGCTCGCCAGGGCCGATCCCGCTTACTCCTCCTGTTCGCTGTCTTTATCGTATGTGCTTTTGTGACAAGATTATACCATACGCCCGCGCCGCCGTCAACCACCAAACAGTCTGTACAGCGCCTCAATCCCATAGTAGCCGGCCAGGGCAAAGATGGTGTTTTTGACCACCTTGCCGGCTGTGCAAGTCGCCAGGAATTTCCACAGTGGGAAGCGCAGCGTGCCAGCGGCTATGCCCCCCAGGTCAAAGATCGGGTTGGGGATGAGGGCCAGTGCAAAGATGGTCAGGACGCCGTAGCGCTGCATCCATTGGGTCAGGCGGTTGTAGGTGGGGTTTTCATCCACCCAGGTTTGCCCGCTGTAACCGGCCATGTAGCCCGTTAGTTCGCCCAGGGCCTGGCCCACGCCGCCGACGAGGCCCACGATCCAGGGGTTGAGGACGCTGCCCATCACCGAACTGACAGCCAGCCCCGGCACTGGCAGGATCAGCGTGGCATTGCTGACCAGTCCCACCAGGAAGACGGCGGCGTAACCGTATTGCTTCAATTCTTGAAGGTGGTCGCGGAAGTAGACGGCTGCGCCGAGGGCAGCGAAAATCGCTACGACGGTGAGAATCTGAACGGCCCTCAGCCGCCGGGTGGGTGGGGGAGGGGGGATGGCAGGTGGGGTTTCCCTGTCAGCGGTTATTTTGTCATTCGTCATTGGTCATTGGCCATTCCACCATCGGCGCGCCCAGGCGCACGATTTTCTCTCGACCTTTGCTTACGGTGGCAGTGGCGTTGCAGGTGTCCAAGACCAGGGCGGCGTGCTGTACCACGCAGGTATAGTCCAGGCTGCGGTGGCCGGTGACGACGACGACGCAGTCAGCGGCAGCGATCTCTTCCTCTGTCAGCGCCACCGATTCCAGCACCACCCCCTCGCGGTGGAAGACGTCGTTGCCGATCTGGAAGCGGGGCACGTAGGGGTCGTGATAGCGTACTACAGCGCCACGGTTCAACAGCAGTTCGATGACTCGTTCGGCGGGGGAGTTGCGGGCATCGTCAATGTCTGGTTTGAAGGCCACGCCCAGCACCAGCACGCGGGCGTCACGCAGAGGCTTGCCATGCAGGGAGAGAGCCTGGGAGGTCAGGTCTACGACGTGGTAGGGCATCGCCTGGTTGACCTCGCCGGCCAGCTCAATGAACTCGGTGTAGTAGTCGTACTCGCGGGCTTTCCAGGAGAGGTAGTAGGGGTCCACCGGGATGCAATGCCCGCCCACGCCTGGGCCAGGGTAGAAGGGCATAAAGCCGAAGGGTTTGGTCTTGGCGGCTTCAACCACTTCCCAGAGGTCAATTCCCATCCGTTCGGTCAGCAAGGCCAACTCGTTGACCAGCGCGATGTTGACGGCGCGGAAGGTGTTCTCCAGCAGCTTGGTCAACTCGGCGGCGCGTGGGGAGGAGACGGGGTGTACCGGCGCGCCCATTTGGCTCAGGAGGTCGCACGCCAGCCGGGTGCACTCTGGCGTGATGCCGCCCACGACCTTGGGCGTGTTGTAGGCTGACCACTGTTTGTTGCCGGGATCAATACGTTCAGGAGAGAAGGCCAGGTAAAAGTCCACGCCGGCGCTGAGACCACTTTTTTCCAGGATCGGCTGGACGATCTCCTCTGTCGTGCCTGGATAGGTCGTGCTTTGCAGGACGATCATTTGGCCGGGCTTTAGGCGCGGCAGGATGCCCTCGCTGGCGGAGACGATGAAGGAAAGGTCGGGGGCGCGCTGGGCGTCGTAGGGGGTGGGGACGCAGATGAAGATGGCGTCCGCTTCGCGCAGCACGTCGTAGTCGGACGTGGCGGTGAGGCGGCCCGCTTCGACGTGGGGGGCGATCTCTGCGTCGGGGACGTCGGGGATGTAACTCTGGCCAGCGGCGACTGAATCCACTTTGCGTTGGTCCACATCCAGGCCAGCGATGAGGAAGCCGGCTTTGGCGAACGCCGTCGCCAGCGGCAGGCCGACGTAGCCCAGGCCGATGATGGCGACATGGGCGGTACGATTGGTGATTTTGTCTTGCAGAGAGGGCATTGTGATCTCCGGGTGTTGGATATTGGGTATTAGATATTGGATACTGGGTGCTTGGTTTGGGATTTGAAGAAGGGGGGACGCTCCACGCGCCATAGGGCATAGAGGCCGGATAGGGCGACGAGGCCGCCGACGATGTAGCCTTCGACGACGGAAGCCTGGGTGACAAAGATGGCCAGCAGGCCCAGAATAAAGGAGACGACGTAGAGTGTCAGCACTGCCTCGCGCCGGGTCATCCCGGCTGCCACGAGACGGTGTGAGATGTGATCCTGGCCTGGCGTGGTGGCTGGGTTCAGTCGCCGCCGCAGGCGCGAGATGATGACCAGTGTGGTGTCAAAGATGGGGAGGCCCATCACCAACACCGGCACCATCCAGGTGACGAAGGTGACGTTGTCCGGGAAGCGCAGCTTGATGCCGATGGCGGCCAGGATGAAGCCGAGAAACAGGGATCCCGAGTCTCCCATAAAGATGCTGGCCGGGTTGAGATTGTAGAACAAAAAGCCCAGGCAGGCCCCGAGCACGGCGATGGAGAGGGCGCCGACCAGGTATTGCTCGCTGAAGCAGCACATCAGGGCGAAGAAGGCGGCTGCAATGGCCGAGGCCCCGCTGGCCAGTCCGTCCATATTGTCGAGAAAGTTGATCGCGTTGGTGATGTAGCCGACCCATAACACTGTAGCAATCAAATTCAGGACCGGGTCGTGAAATGTGCCGACGTAGATGCCGCTGGCATAGAGCAGCAGCCCGGCCAGTGTCTGGCCGATCAGCTTGACCAGCGGGCGCAGTCCCCAGCGGTCGTCTATCAGTCCCATGAAGGAGACGCCTGTAGCGCCGATGAGGATGCTGCCGAATTGGGCAAAGTTGTAGCGCTCTCGCAGAAGAAACACCACGACGATGACGGCCAGATAGATGGCCACGCCTCCCATGCGGGGAACGGGCCGGCGATGGATTTTGCGCGCCGTGGGTCTGTCTATCACGCCCACTCGTGGGGCCAGCCAGCGCGCCACAGGGGTAACTCCAATGGCAAGTACCAACGCACCAGCGAAGGCGAGCATGTAGACGATCATGGTGGTGGCATTTCCAGTGACAGAATCTGTGCGATCAGCTCCTGTAGCGCGGCCTGTTGATCTTTGGGAGCCAGTTGCAAGGCCGTTTGGGCGTGCACGAGAGCCTGCTCTTGCTGACCAGTTTGGCTGTACAGTCGCGCCAATACCTGGTGGATGTTCCAGATGTCGCCGGCGCCAGGCTCCAATTCCACGGTTCGTGTGAGCGCGGTGATGGCGTTGTCCCACTTTTGTAGGGCCATATACGTGTCCGCCAGTACTCTCAAGACCTGTGAGGCACGGGGGTTGAGTCTGAGCGCTTCTTCGTAGCACTGGGCCGCCTCGTCCAGATTGCCCAACTCGCGGCTTACATCGCCGCTTATCAACCAGGTTTGGTCGAATTCCGAATCAAGCTCCAGGGAACGTTGCAGAGTGCGCTCACAACCTGCAATGTCGTGCAGGCCGTGGTAGTAGAGCATGGCCCATTCATTCCAGAGAAGGATGTTGTGACGGCTGAGCGTGGTTGCGATGGCATAGTTTTCCGACGAGCGTTGGTGCAGGGATTGGCGCGTTTCGTCATCGGAGGCCAAGTCAGCCCAGCGGCGGTACATGCGGGCCAGGTTGGCGCTGTGATCGGTGTTGAGAGGGTTGATCTCGCGGGCCTGGGTCAGCGTCTGCTCCGTTTCGCGCAGCATCACGTCTCGCACAGCGGGGTCATCGATGGCCGAGGCGTACTCCAGGTAGGCCCGGCCCAGGTATAGGTAGTAAAAGTCCTCTTTGGGGGTCAGTTTGATCGCGTGTTTGTAGTGTTCGATAGCCACCACCCATTGCCCGCCCTGTTCGTAGGGAGCGGCCTGCTTGTAGACGATGTCGGCCTGGATGGGGGTCAGGTTGGTCACCGCGACGATAGCGCTGGTCAGCACGGTCAACACGATGAGCGCGATCACGCCCCAGGGTTGTGCGGTCTGTCGCGGCAAACGGCGTGTTCCCAGGAAGAGCGCTGTGCCTCCAGCGATCAGCACAAAGACGATGAAGCCGTAGTAGGCGGTCAGCAGACCGGCGATGCGGTCGGCGATTCCGATCACATCCTCCATCGTCTGGGCCTCGAAGCCGGGCAGAGAGGCCTGACGGCTGGCCAGCAACAGGGCAAACCCGAACCCCCCTGTCAGGGAGATGAGCAGGTATATGATTGCCGCCAAAGCTCCGTCACCCTTGCGCTCACGAAACGCCCCGTTCTTGGCCATTTCGGAGATGAACATGACCGCGCTCATCAACCAGGTGAGACCAAATATCATCAGCGCCCCGTAGGAAGTGCGGCTCTCTTGCGCCGGCAGGACGGTCAGCGCGCGCCAGACGAGGGACAGAGGTTGAGAAAGCCGCTCGGCGTTGGTGATGAAATCGAAGGCCAGCGTGCCCAGAATGAAGCCACCGATGACGGAAATGGCGAGTGTCGGCCACAGCCAGGCGGGCAGGGCTGATCTGACAGAGGGCGGAGGAGGGGCATCCTTACGGCGTTTTTTGCGCCTCCGGTTCCCTTGCTCCTTTGCTCCCCTGCTCTTTTGTTCCTCTGCCTCTTCCGTCTCCTCACGTTCACGGATGAGGTTCATCCCGGCCACGACGAGTATCCCGGCGCAGGCCCAGAATGTGGTGCGCGTGGAGGCAATCGCGATGCCAAAGTTGATCTCGACGAAATGGGCTATCATGGCAGCGAGGATAGATATGATAAGCAAATGATGAGGGTGCAGCGGCGGTAGCGCGGCTTCGTTCGATCTGAGGAGATGGACGGAGGAAACGACGGCCATGATCGCCAGGTAGAGCCCCAGCCCGGAGACGATGCCGAGGGTGAGGGCAGCGCCGAAGAAATGTAGTCCCTGCCACCACCAGAAGAAGGCGACGCTGAAGAGTGACAGGGCGACTACGAGTCCGAACAACAGATTGCGCTGCTTTTGGTCTCTGACCAGGCCGAGCCACTTGAAGCCATAGTAGAACACGCTGCCAAAGACCAGGAGATAGGCGGCCAGGCCCAGCAGTCCCGTGATGGCTAGCGAATCCAGGGTCTCGTTGTGGGAGCGGTCTGGCGAGGCAGTGCGCGATTCATAATGCCCCAGCAGCGGTGGGTAGAAGCGGTTGTAGGCTACGTAGGCGGATTCCGGGCCATATCCGATCAGCGGCCTGATGACGTTGAGAGGGTCGGGGCGGCCGTCGGGATATTGGATCGGTTCGTGGGGCAGGATCAGGTCCACCATGCCTTCCCAGATCAGCGCCCGCACTTTTCCCGTGCCGCCCTCAAAGTCGAACACCTCGCCGAGGCGTCCCAGCCAGGGGGCGCGCTGGAGGGATTGGAGGGGGCCACCGGGGATGTTGACGAGTACCAGAAAGCCCACTACCAGAGCGATGACCGTGACAACAGCCAGTGCCGACGCAGCTCCCCACTTGTTGCGCGACGACAGGGTCAGTAGGAGGAACAGAAAGTAGGACGCGGCGATGAGGCCCAGGAGTGGGCCACGGCTTTGAGCGTACCAGATGGCGATCAACTGAACGGCGGCGATGAAGATGTAACCAGCCGCGCGCGGGATGTCGGCCCAGTCGGCCTCCTCTTCGGTCAGAATAGCCTTAAAGCTCTCCGCTATGCGGCCCACGGTGAGTGGGAAAACCATGATGAGGTAGGCGGCGATGAATATGGCGTTGCCCATATTCCCGGCCACGCGCTTCTGCACGTCCCCGCCCCAGGGCAGTGGGTCCAGCCCGTTCCGCTGGACGAGGCCGTAGAGAGCGATGGGCAGGCTGTTGACGATGATCACCGTGATCAAGCGGTCGAGTTGGGCGCGCGTGCGTAGTCCTTGCAGGATGACGAGGAATACCACGACGTAGGAAAGAGTCGTGTACGTGCCCTGCAACCGCTGGTAGGATCCCATGAGGCTTACCCAGGGGGTGACGGATAGGATGGTGCTGAGGAGATAGACCACGACTGTGAAGAGGGTGAGGAAGACCAAAGGCGTGCGCCAGGTGAACCCACCCCCCCTCACCCCCCCC
>JAUXFI010000020.1 GCA_030620125.1 Anaerolineae bacterium | reverse complement strand
CCGTCAGCACACGGGCCAGCGCGCGGGCAATGTCGTCCGGGTCGTCGGGGTTCACCAGCAATCCCGCCTTCCCCACCACCTCCGGCAGCGAGGCCCGCTCGGCGACCACGACTGGGGTTCCACAGGCCATCGCCTCCAGTGCCGGCAGCCCGAATCCCTCGTAGAACGACGGGGTCACCAACACACTAGCGCCGTTGTACAGCTCCACCAGGTCGGCATCCGGCACGTCGTGGAGGAAGCGCACCTGCCCGGTCAGGCGCAGCACGTTGACGTGCTCAAAGACCTCGTCGTACAGCCAGCCCTTGCCCCCGACCAGCACCAACGGCGCGGTCGTCACTTTTGCACTGAGCAGCAGCCTGTAGGCCTGCAACAGGCCCGGCAAATTCTTGCGCGGCTCCAGCGTCCCCACGAAGAGGAGATAGCCAGACTCCAGGCCGTGCCGCGCGACGACCCGCGTGACCTGCACTTCTGGCAGCGGGCGGAAGGCCGAGTCGGCAGCCAGGTGCACGACCGTGACCTTGTCCGGTGGCACGTCCAGCAGCGAGACCATGTCGGTCTTGGTGGCGTGAGAATCGGCCAGGATATGATTGGCGCGACGTACCGCCCACTCGATCTGCTGGTTGTAGTAGCGGCGGCTTTCGGCGGTGAGGAACTGCGGGTAATAGACAAAGTTCAAGTCGTGGATGGTGATCACCGACCGGCTTGCCCCTCCGGCGGGCGGGATGAAGTCGGGGCTGTGCAACAGGTCGAGGCCCAGACGCGCCACCTCCACTCTCAGCGACCACCGCTCCAGCCGGTGGTGCGAGGGAGTCCAGCAGGCAACGGGATTAAAGTTGGGACCTGGCCGCGGGGGGTTACGATCCTTGCGGCTATGCAGGACGTAGTAATCCGTGTCTGCGTCGAGCGCGGACAGCGCCTCGAGTAAATGCAGCACGTAATTGCGGATTCCACCACGGGCGTAGTAGACGATACGAGCGTCAATGCCAATACGCATATCTAGCCTCAATGCCATTATAGCGGCCCACGGCAAGCTGTCAACCGTTGCCTATGAGGTAGAATGATGTTATAATCAGCGTCAGTAAACTCGCTCAGGGGGTGTGATGATGGCAACAGATGTGACTCAGACGCTGGATATAACACAGGCACTGCAGACGCTCAAGTGGCTGGATGAAGAGCGCCGCAAGGATAAGGCCGAGATCGCTGTACTGCAAGAACGGACGCAGGGATATGAGCAGCAACTGGCCCAACAGTCAACGCAGATTCAACAATCGCAAACTGCATTGGCTGGCGTCCAGGGCGTACTATCCCAGGTGACCGAGTTCGAGCAGACGGTCTCGCACTACAAAAACGACCTTCTCTTCCAGATGGACCACCGAGAAGATGCACGGCGAAAGGAACAGGCTGAGAGGGAGAGGTTGCGCCGCATTGAGTACGAGGCGCTAACCACCAACCTGAACCGGCTGGAGAAAGAGCTGCGCGTCCTACCGCGTTATGACGAGGATTTGAATAATCTCCGGGCCGAGAATCAGCGGTTGAGCGAAGCCTTTCAGCGTGTAGAAGTCACCATAGCCGATGTCAGCAAACGTCTCGAGGACCCAGCCCGGGCCGTCACTTACCTGGAGGAGCAACGCCGTGCTGACAACCGCCGCATCACAGAGCTGGAGCAAGACACCCCTGAACTGCGCAGGAAGATCATCGCCTTGGACACAAAGTTCCCTCTTCTCGAAGAGCTGATCAAGAAACAAAAAGTCCGCATTGACGCTGCCATTGAGGAGACGAAAAAGTACGAAAAGCCCATCGAAGAACTGCGTATCGCCGACTTTCAGCGCGAACAAAAGATGAAGCAGTATCTGGACCAGGGAGATCAAGTAGCCCAGGCAATGGAGAAGGTACAAGCACAGACGCAGGACTTTGTCGAGCAACAGCAACGGGTCAAGCGCGCGCTGGCCGCCCTGGAGAAATTCAAGGATCGCATAGAGAGACGCCAGGACGAGATGGCTGAAAGGCAGCGCTTGACAGAGGAACAAAGCCAGCGGCGATGGGAAGAATGGCAAGCAGCGCGGTCGAAGGAGCAGAAGAAGCGAGCCGTAATCACCGAAGAGCGCTGGCAACAACAGAAGCAGGTCAACGACGAGCATCTCAAGCGCATAAACGCGCTGCTGCTCACCGTTGAACTACATCGTGATCAACTGGAAGCTCTCTGGGTGAGCCTCCGCGCCGACGCCACCAGTCTACTCAAGGCCGCTCAGGACGTTTACGAGACGCTAACTGCACCGGTTGACGAGCAACTGGCAGTTCTACGCAGGGAGCAGCAGGGGTAAGAGGCAACATGCACGTCATCGGCACCGCCGGTCACGTAGACCACGGCAAGTCCACCCTCGTTCACGCCCTCACCGGCATTGACCCCGACCGTCTCCGCGAGGAGAAGGAACGGGAGATGACAATAGACCTGGGCTTTGCCTGGCTCACGCTGCCCAACGGCGAAGCGGTGGGCATCGTGGACGTGCCTGGTCACCGGGACTTTATCGAGAATATGCTGGCGGGCGTGGGTGGCATTGACGCTGTTCTCTTCGTCGTCGCCGCCGACGAGGGGGTCATGCCGCAGACCAGGGAGCACCTGTCCATCCTCGACCTGTTGGGGATCAGCACAGGCATCGTTGCTCTCACCAAGTTGGATCTGGCCGAAAGCGAAGAGTGGGTCGAGCTAGTCGCCGCCGACGTATCCGAGACGCTGGGGGGAACGGTGCTGGAGGAAGCGCCCATCATCCCCGTCTCCGCTCGTACCGGGCAGGGACTGGGTGAACTCACGTCTGCGCTACAGGACATGCTCGCCCAGGTCGAACCCCGCCCCGACCGGGGACGGCCCCGGTTGCCGATAGACCGCGTCTTCACCATCAGCGGCTTCGGCACCGTCGTCACCGGCACGCTCAACGATGGCTGCTTCGATGTGGGGCAAGAAGTCGAGGTCTTGCCCCGGGGGACAAAGGCCCGAGTGCGCGGCTTACAGACCCACAAGCAAAAGGTCGAACGGGCGATGCCAGGCAGCCGCGTGGCGATGAACCTCAGCGGCATCAGCAAGGCTGATCTCAAGCGCGGCGACGTCGTCACCACCCCCGGATGGTTGCACCCCACGGTGCTGGTGGACGTGTACTTGCGCTACCTGCCCGACACCCTTCGGCCAGGCTCAGGGCAGGCACTTCGGGCAGGCTCAGGGCAGGCACTTCGGGCAGGCTCAGGGCAGGCGCAGCGCCCACTGCGACACAACACCCAACTCAAGTTTTTCTCCGGCGCGGCCGAGACGATGGCCCGTATGCGGCTTCTGGGCCAGGACAGCCTGCCGCCGGGACAATCGGGCTGGGCACAGTTGCGCCTTCAGGAACCGGTACCGCTGGTCAAAGGGGATCGCTTCATCGTCCGTGTCCCCTCGCCACCCGCGACCGTGGGCGGGGGCATCGTCGTGGACCCACACCCGGGCCGCAAGCACCGCCGTTTCCGCCCGGAGGTAATAACCCGCCTGGAGACGCTGGCCCAGGGCAGTCCAGCAGAGATCCTGCTGCAAGCCCTCGAACGACGTGGCCCCACCCCCATCCGCGACTTGCTCTCCGCCACCAATCTGGGCGAGACGGGCCCAGAAGCCCTGCGCCAACTACTCGACGAAGGTCAGGCACTCCTCCTCAGTCTAGAAGCTAGTATCCAATATCCAATATCCAGTATCCAACCAGCATCTAGCAACCAGATACTCGCCTCCCGCGCCTGGTGGTCCGCCATAACTGCCCGGCTCTCCCGCTCACTCTCCACCTACCACCAAAAGTTTCCATTGCGGGTGGGAATGGGCCGCGAGGCCCTGCGCAGCGGGCTCAAGCTGGATGCAAAATGCTTCAACGCAGCGCTGGCCCGTGCCGCCGCCGAGGGTCTCGTCGTAGATGAGGGGGCCATCGTGCAGCTCCCATCCCACGCCGTGCGGCTCAATCCAGAGCAGCAGCGGCAGGTAGACGCGCTGCTGACTCATTTCCGGCGTCAGCCCTACAGCACGCCCTCGGTCAAGGAAAGCGTGGATGCAGTGGGAGAAGAGGTGCTGGGTGTGCTGATAGATCGGGGTGAGTTGGTGCAGGTCTCATCGGGGGTGCTGTTCCTGCCCAGTACCTACGAGGAGATGGTGGCCCGCGTCCACGCGCATATTGAGCGGGAAAAAAGCATCACCCTGGCGCAGGCACGCGATATGCTCGGGACCAGTCGCAAATATGCCCAGGCGCTGTTGGAACATTTGGACGAAACTGGAGTGACAAAACGAGTGGGAGATGAGAGAGTAATGCGTAATGCGTAAGCAGTAACCGCCCCTGGCCGACGATGTGCTCCTGCCCAACGAATTCGTCCAGGGCACGGGGACGCACGCGCGCCGCCAGTGGCGCTTCGTGGCGGATTTGTTCCTGCCGGCTGTGCTCGAATAGGTCCATCAGGGAGAAAAGAACGTGTAGGTCCCCGCCAAGCGGGCTGCGAATGGCGCGAGTACCTGCGGAAAGAGCCCAACCCCAACGCAAGCCACGATAGCCACGACCACGACCGCCGCCATCAGCCAACCTTCGGGAGTAGTGGGGAAGGTCTCGCTATCATCAGACGAACGGGGACGCTCCAGGAGAGCGAACATCGCTCGCCACACGCCAACCAGCACGCCCGCTCCTGCCAGCAGTAGAAACAACGCAGAACCCGGGCCGAAAGGGGCCAGGGTGCGACAGAAAGCCCAATGCCAGACGAAGCCAGCACTGACCGGTAGCCCTGCCACCGAAAGTCCTCCCAAGATCAAAGCTGCCGTGCTCCACGTCGCTTTCCACCCCAGTCCACGCAGCGCATCCACACTGTCGTCATCGTCACTACGCGCCCGCAGACCGCTCAGGCCAAGCGCCATCAAGCCGAGGCCAAAGGGACGCACCAATAGCGACAGAAGGACTAGTGTCACCCCCAGGCTGCTGCCCATCGCCAGGGCAATGAGCGCGCCCCCTGTATCTACCAACGCGCCGTACCCCATCAGCGGCCCCAGGCGACGTTGCGCCAGCGCCAGCAGCCCCCCCACAACGACCATCGTCAGGCCCGCGGCAAAGACAAGGGAACCAAAGCGGGGATGTCCGCTGAGCCAGGGATAGGCCTCCAAGAAATCGAGCAGCAGGAACCAGACCGCCCCGTTGCCGACAGTGAGGACAAAGGCACCGGCCATAGGTACACTGTCACCAGCGACGGCCGGGACCCAGATATGGAAAGGCACGACACCTAGCAGCATGGCGAAAGAGATCGCCAGCAGGGTAGTAGCCATGCTGATCAAGCTCGTGTCGTTTGGTGTCAGTGCATACCGATCCAATAGCCAGTGAGTGACCAACACACCCGGTAAAGCCAGCATGGCGAACGTGAGGTAACGCAGCCCCCCCCGCGTGGGCAATCGTCTCTCGCCCTGCAGCGCAAAGACAGAGAGGGCAGCAGAGATACCAATGAGCAAGACAGCATAGATGAAAGGCCGAATCAGCAACGCCCCACTCAGCAGGCTGAGCATGGCCAACCCCATCGGAAAGAGCAGGGAGTGCGGATCAACCGGCCACGTCAGCAAAAAGATGCCAGCAGCCGTGAAAAACAGGAAAGCCATTGCCGCGCGGTCGGCCGGCTCAAAAACCAACTCCCGTCCAAGCAAGGTCACCGTTTCGCCCATCGCGATCTGGCGTTCGCCCCAAAAGCGCACCGCCTGATCCAACGGCAGCGTGATGACTGCGATCCCCAATACCAACGCCGTGCCAATGGCCAACAACGCGGACAGAGACGACCACCGGAGCAAGATGTACACGATACCCGCCATCGCCAGCGGGAGGATTAGAAACAGGAGTGGGCCTGCGATCATGACAGCTTTCCCTCGCCGCCAGTAGCAATCTGGGCAGTCCTCAGATAAGCAGTTGCCAGTGCAATGAGGAAACTGACCGCACCAAGCAGCCCTGCCACGGCCAGGCTTGGCTCCAGGGCAATGTAGAAAAGGTCGAACCCCGATAAAAAGGTCAGCAATCCCAATCCCACCTGCATAGGCTCCTCACTCAGTCCGATCAGCAGCAAACCAAGCCCAACCAACAGGTAACAGGCCAACGTGATGTCGAGAGGGACTTGGGGCAAAGGTATACGCAGCGCGGCTGTGTATGCCGCCACTGAGATCAATATCCCAGCCAGCAAGCAAAACGACGCTCGAGCAGAAATAATCCACCACCGCCAGCGCCGTGATGGCGCGTCGCCTTCCGCTGCCGCGGACCGCTCAATCAGACTGGCCCGCCGCTCGGTCAGGTAGAACACGGTGCAGATCAGCCACCCGACCACCCCCTTGACAGCCGCTACCTCCGGCCGAATCAGCCGGGTCAGCAATAGCACCACGAAGAAATACTGCACGGTCAAGGCGACAATGTTCAGCCGCCAGTCCCGGCTGACGACCAGGAGACCGGCAGTGACAAGCACACCGGCCACGGCAGGCATTGCCGCCAGGAATGAGACGCGCGCCAGGAAATCAACCAGTGTCGGCATTACTTACCAACCCATACTAACAGGAGGAGAAGAAACAACAACCACGACCACAGCAACGCTCCTGCACCACCCACGACTTCATCGGCTGCTCGAAGAACGCTCATCCCCCGATCCATCGCCCCCATCAGCACGCCGTAGAACCACTCCAGACGCAACAGGTCGTGAGCCGCGCTGAACCACAATGCTATCTTGGAGCGCAGGTTCGCCTCCTGCCAGGCAAGAATTCCCCCACCTGCCAGGGAGACCGCCCACAATAGCCAACCTGCCATACCCGGCGCGGCGAATAGCGAGCCCTGCGTGGGAACCAGGGCGTCGTGGCTGAGAAGCGGCGGATACAAGCCACCCACGATCAACAGCAGTGCAGGCAGTCCCAGTCCAACCCCACGCAGCACGAGCAACTCACGACGGCTGGGCAAGGAGAAAGAAGGCGACGCTAGAAGCCAGCGCACCAGCGAAGGGACCAACAACAGATATCCAACGAAAAAGCCCCCCCCCAACCCCAGGCGACCTCCCTCCGTGAGACCCCTCAGCGAGCTCGCCACTGTCACAAACCCCAGGGTAAAGGGCACTCCCAGCAGCGACAACACCCCGACCAGCGCGGGGATGCTCCACTGGGGAGACGCTCGTTGCAGGCCGTCGCTTAGAGAAAGCACTGCCATCCCCAACGCCCAGGCCACGCTGCCAGCGGCAATGACGATCACGGCGACTTGCCCTGCCAACCCGGCAGCCAGCAACACCGCTCCAGTCACTGCCATCCCAATCCACGGCAATGTGCGGCGAGGGGAATTGCAGGACCAGGCCAGAAAGCCTCCCACAGCCAGAGTAATCGCAGCTATGATTGTCACCCACGAGTTGCCAGGGATAAAGCCTCCGTTTGCCTGCGCAAGCCGGAGCCACAGACCCCAACCAATGATGGGACTCAGGAGAAGCGGAGTAGCGAGAGACGATGTCGTGTCCAGGTCATCCGGAGTGGGAAGGTGGAAAGGATATACCCACAGTCTCAAGATAGCAGCCCCCGCCCCCAGTGTCAATGGTATGTTGCCCACAGCCATCAACGCCCACATTTCGTTATCCGCTCCCCCCTCGGATAGCAACGCTCCGCTCCACAGGAGCAACGTCGCCAGGCTACCAAAGACCAGGTTGCGAATGGCCGCCCGCTCTGAGCCTCCAGCAACGATGCGACCCAGGGCCTGCACCAGATCGTACACGGCCCAACTGACAATCATAGTGAGAAGATTGGCCGACCACAAGGCAACAACGCCAGCAGAGAGCAAAGCCAGCGACGTAGCTGCAAGCCAGGGAGACGACTCCTCTGCACGGCTGAGGTCCACCAGGAGCGCGCTGCAAGTCGTCAGCGCCAGCACTAAAGCCAACGGCTGCACGAGGACATCGGCCTGCAAGGTCAGCGCGGCTCCGAACAGCAGGGAAGGTTGCCACAGGGACAGGATGACCGTCACCGGTTCCGTCCACGCAAACGTCAGAAGCAAGATGGTGGTGAGAGCCACCGCCGCCAGGGCGACGTAGCGGGCATAGGGGCGAACGCGGGGCACAAGAGACAGTCCAAGCGTCCCACATGCGCCCACCAGTGGCAGGATAATCGAGAGAATAGGAAACAATGACATTAAACATCGGCGTACTGGTTTACCTCCAGCACGCTGCGCTATTCTAACACACAAGGAGAGAGGCTGCAAACAGGAAATTTCAGCCCTCACACAAAGCAAGGACCCGAGTGCATGCTCGGATCCTCGCTTCGTGACCAGGTGAGAATGGCTGCAAGTCTGCAGCACGAATCCAGGCCGAAGGACAGCAGGTCTCTACTTTTTCAGAAAATCGCGCAATCTGCGGGAGTGAGTGGGATGCCGGAGACGGCTGAGCGCCTGGGCCTCTATCTGCCGCACTCGTTCACGGGTGACCCCCAGTTTCTTGCCTACCTCCTCGAGGGTGTACGTTTCGCCATCCACCAGACCGTAACGCAGTTGCAAAATTCGCACCTCACGCGGCGGGAGGTATTGGAGAATCTCTCGCAGCAGCCCCTGTAGCATCACAGAGGTTACTTCTTCTTCCGGAGCAGGGCTATCCTCATCCTCGATAAAATCTCCCAACTCGCTTTCCGATTCCCTATCGGTGGGCATTTCCAGCGAGAGCGGACGACGTGCTACCTGCAACATCTCTTCCGCCTTGCGCGTGGGAACTTCTAGCGATGCGGCTAGCTCTGCGATGGTCGGCTCACGCCCCAACTCCTGCGTCAGCCGGTGAGAGGTCCGCAGTAGCTTGTTGATCTGGTCCCCCATGTGAACTGGGACGCGGATGGTACGGCTCTGATCGGCAATCGCCCGTGTCACTGCCTGCCTGATCCACCAGGTCGCATAAGTTGAGAATTTGTGCCCCAGTTTGTAGTTGAACTTGTTGGTAGCGCGCAAAAGCCCAATGTTACCCTCCTGGATCAGATCAAGAAAGGGCACGCCGCGGCCAATGTACTTTTTGGCCACGCTGATCACCAGGCGAGAGTTGGCTCGAATGAGGTGCTCACGGGCCGCCAACCCGTCTAGCACAAGATCCTCCCGTGCAGCCCGTTCTTTAGGATCAAGCCCGTCTTGATTCAATTGATCCAGCGCAATCAGACCAACCTCCATGCGCTTGGCCAGCATGACCTCCTCTTCGGCCGTGAGCAACGGCACCCGGCCAATCTCCTTGAGGTAGAGCCCGACCGTATCGTCTATCGCGATGGTGTCAAAATACGCTGCCTGATCGACTGCGGCATCCGTCCGGCCAGACTTCTCGGCCAACCCTGCTGCCCGCTTTTTCGGCGGCCCTACCTCAATGCCGGTCTCTATCAGGACAGCCAGGATGTCCTCAAGTTCCTCCAGGTTCTCTTCAGCCTTGGGGAAGGCAGCCAGAACATCATCGTACGTGACGAAACCCTGCGCAGCGGCCTTGGCGAGCAGGTACTCTTCACCGTCCACCTTCTCTTCAATTTCTACTAGTTCGTCCTCTTGACTCAACTTTGTCCCTCTCTCAGTGATAAGGAGCACAGTGCTTGACATCTATAGGCCAGGCAATGTGCTCCCGTTTTTGTCGGGTAGTATAGTAGCCCGAACGATCCCGTCAAGTGTTACTATACCACATTTCCATGTCACTTGTCAACCCCCAATTGCCCCCTTTTGGAGATTTCTTTGCCAAATTATCACCTCACAAAAACTTGGCCTATCGGCCCTCGTGCATGTTGACATCTGCACAGCCGTAAGCTATACTCTTTCATGTCGGCGGCTAGTACTACAACGAGACTTCACAATCCTGTGTCATTCTGAGCGACCAAAGGGAGCGAAGAATCTCGTTGCTGGCTGGCAATTCATCTCTGTAAAACGAGATTCTTCGTCGCTCCGCTCCTCAGAATGACAAAGTCTCGTTGTAGTATTAGGAGGAGATTATTATGAGTGATTTGATTAACGTGACAGTTACCGTCAATGACACCCAGTACGAACGTGCTGTAGAACCGCGTCTGCTGTTGAGCGATTTCTTGCGCCACGAACTCGGTCTGACCGGCACCCACGTCGGCTGCGAGCACGGCATCTGCGGCGGATGCACGATTATCTTTGATGGGCAGCCGGTGCGCTCCTGCCTGATGTTCGCAGTGCAGGCGGACGGCCACGAGATTCTCACCGTCGAGGGGTTGGGGACGATGGATGATCTGCATCCCCTTCAGGAGGCGTTCCGGGAGGCTCACGGCGTGCAATGCGGCTTCTGCACTCCGGGCCTCCTGACGACGCTGGTGCCATTCCTGGAAGAGAATCCCCATCCCACCGAAGAGGAGATACGCGAGGCCATCTCTGGGAATCTCTGTCGCTGTACTGGCTATCAGAACATTGTTGACGCGGCGAAACTGGCAGCGGAGAAGACGAGGACGTGAAACGTGAGACGTAAAACGTAAACGGATCACGCAACACGCGGCACGCATTACGTTTCACGTTTTACGGTATTACTTAGATAGGAGTGAAACCGTGACAAAAAAGTATATAGGTCAACGAATGACACGAACGGAGGACCCGCGTCTGCTGACAGGGCAGGCCTTGTTTGTGGACGACGTAGAGTTGCATGGTATGCTCCATGCGGCTTTTTTGCGCAGTGACTATGCCCACGCGCGTATCAAGAGCATAGACGTTTCCGCGGCACGGGAGCGGCCGGGAGTGGTAGCTGTTTACACCGCCGAGGATTTGGGTGATTTCTGGCAACATTCTCCCCCGTTGGTCCCTGCTCCCCACTCGGTCGAGGGAGTAATTTTTCACTCCCGCACCACGGTTCCCCTGGTCAAAGACAAGGTCCGGTACGTTGGCGAGGCGGTCGCCGTCGTCTTTGCCGAAAGCCGCTACATTGCTGAAGACGCTCTCGAGGACATCCTGGTTGATTATGAACCCTTAGAGGTTGCGGCGGATCTGGAGCAAGCCCTGGAGCCGGGCGCGCCGCTCGTCCACGATGACCTGGACTCTAACCTGGCTTCTCACCTGGTCCAGGATAAGGGCGACTACGCAGCGGCTCGGGAGAAGGCCGACCTGGTCATCCAGCGGCGTATCCTTATTGACCGGGGCGCGGCGGCGGCGATGGAGAACCGAGGCATCGTCGCCCAGTGGGACGAGAAAAGTCAATATCTAACCATGTGGGACACGACTCAGGCGCCCATTCCCGTGCGCAATGGACTGGCCAGGATACTGGGCCTATCCGAGTCCCAGGTGCGGGTGATCGCGCCATTCGTGGGCGGCGGCTTTGGCCCCAAGATCATGATGTTCCTGCCCGAGGAGGTGCTCGTCCCCTGGGGAGCGATGCAGTTGAACCGCCCAGTCAAGTGGATCGAAGATCGGCAGGAGAACTTTTTTGCCACCACCCAGGAACGAGGGCAGATACACGATGCCGAGATCGCACTCACCAGCGATGGGCGCATTCTGGGGGTGAGCCACGACTTCCTGCACGATACTGGCGCGTACAATCCCTATGGCCTGACCATTCCCCTGAACACGCAAAGCCACTCGATGAGTGCTTATGACATCCCCAACTACCACAGTGAACTCAAGGTTGTGTTCACCAACAGGATGATCACCACTCCCGTGCGCGGGGCCGGGCGGCCACAAGGGATATTCTTGATGGAACGGCTGCTGGACATGGCCGCTAAAGAGTTGGGGATGGACCGGGTTGAAATCCGTAAACGCAACTTTATCCCGCCCGACGCGTTCCCCCACCATCACCAGATCATTGATCAGGCCTTTGCGGAACTGGTTTTCGACAGCGGCAACTACCTGCCGGCGCTGGAGAAAGCAGCGCGGATGATCGGCTACGAGCAGTTCGTGAAAGAGGAACAGCCGCGTCTGCGCGCTGAGGGCCGGCACGTAGGTCTAGGCATCGTCTCCTTCATCGAGACGACCGGCGTCGGCCCTTACGAGGGAGCGCGGGTCACCGTCGAAACCAGTGGCAAGATCGGCGTGGCGACCGGCGTCGGCACCCAGGGGCAGGGCCACTTTACCTCGTTTGCCCAGATCGTAGCCGACCAGTTAGGTGTGAGCCCGCGCGACGTGAGGCTGGTGACCGGCGACACATCCGAGTTCCACTGGGGGACGGGCACCTTCGCCAGCCGTGGGTCTGTGGTGGCTGCCAATGCCATCCACGCGGCGGCCAAGTCTGTTCGCGCCAAGATTCTCAAGCTGGCCAGCAAAGTCCTGGAAACGCCCGCAGGGGAGCTGGAGCTGGTGGACGGCCTGGTGCGAGTGACCGATACCCCTCAGCAATCCATCAGCCTGGGCGAGCTGGCAGTGCTGGCCAATCCCTTGCGGGGGGCGGTCGAGCCTGGTACCGAGCCTGGCCTGGAGGCCACCGACTACTTTGGCCCCCAGTACGGTGCTACCGCCAGTGGTACCCACGCCATGATCCTCGAAGTAGACCCAGAGACGATGATGGTGGATATCAAGCGTTACGTGGCCGTCGAAGACTGCGGCACGATACTCAATCCACTGATCGTGGAAGGGCAGGTTCACGGTGGCGTAGCGCTGGGTATCGGCAACTCTTACTACGAACAACTGATCTATGACGAAAATGGGCAACTGCTCAATGCCTCCCTGGTGGACTATCTGATTCCAACGGCTTGCGAGGTGCCCCGGATCGAGGTGGGCCACGAGGAGACACGCTCGCCGCTCAACGAATTGGGCAGCAAGGGCGTTGGTGAAGCCGGGTGTATCCCGGTTCCGGCTCTCTTCGCCCAGGCCCTGGAAGATGCCCTGGCCGACTATAACGTGGAGGTACTCGAAGCGCCTATGAGCCCCAACCGGCTGTTCGAACTGATGTCTGGATCAGAGATTGGGGATTAGCAATATCGGGTCTTTGGGAGTTTGCGTGGCTGGTATATTGGAGTCCCGAACTTGTTCGGGTTCTTCGCGTGTTGCCCCCAACAAGTTGGGGAGTCCGACACTCTGACCCCGCGAATTCCCAGAGAGCCGCAATATCCAATACCCAATATCCAATCTCCAATATCTAACCAGGAGGACACAGCATAATGAAACTACAAGGTGAATACATCTTTGACGGCCCTCGCGAAGAGGTCTGGGAACTGGTGCGTGACCCGGAGGTGCTGGCCACCGCTTTGCCCGGCACGCAAAGTATGCACAAGGTCAGCGACACCGAGTACGAAGGCAAGATGCACGTGCGGATAGGGCCGGTGAGTGGGGTCTTTTCCGGGCGGGTTGTGGTCTCGAACGAGGTGCCGCCCGAGAGTTATACGCTGTCGGTGGAGGGCCGGGGCGCTCCCGGCTTTGGCCGGGGAACTGGCGACGTGCAGTTGATTGACCAGGGCGACGGCACGACGCTGATGAAATACGATGGGGAGTTTCAGGTTGGCGGCAAGCTGGCCGGCGTGGGCCAGCGCATGATCGAAACAGTGAGCAAGAGCATGACACGCCAGGGACTGGAATCGCTGAACAAGGCGTTGCGAGCGCGTTTGGCGCCCGAGGTTAAAGGTGAAGAGGGTGAGAAAGTCGAATACAAGCCGCCCTCAGAGGCCGAGTTTGCTGCGGTTGTGGTCAAGGATATGGCTGCCGACATAGCCGCCGACATTTTCTCCCCCGAGTACCGGACTGCCTGGATGGCTGCTGCCGTTGCCATCATCGCCATGGTGGTCGGGTTCTGGTTGGGCAGAAAAAGTGCTGAAAGGAGGTGAACCTATCACAAATAGACTGCTCTGCTGATTTCTGTTCATCTGTTGCTACCCCTGCCGGGACTGCCGGAGGGGAGCGCCATCTTTACCGATAGAATAAGGAGGAACACGCAAATGACCACTACAACCAAACAGAGGAAAGTGATGGGCTATCTGCCCAATGACGTGCCTCCGTGGGGACAGTTGATTCTCCTGGGCTTTCAGCACGTACTGACCATGTTCCCGGCGACGGTGTTCTGCGCCCTGTTCACCGGGTTCCACGTATCCACGGTGCTGGCCATAGCTGGTCTGGCCACGATCGTGGCCCTGGTGCTCTCAAAGTGGAGGATCGGCAAGTTCATCCCCCTCTTCTACGGCTCCAGCTTTAGCTACCTGACCGCCTACCTGGCGATCACCAACGCCGAGTGGGGCGTCCCCGCCAGTGACGACCTGATCCGCATAATGCAGGCTGGCATCCTGGTCACCGGTGTGATCAACATCATCGTCGGTTACATCATCAAGCAGGTGGGCAAAGCAGCCGTTGACAAAGTGCTCCCGCCGGTTATCACCGGCTCGGTCGCTTGCGTCATTGGCATCGGCCTGGGCTTTGCCGCTCTGGGCATGGCCGAGGTGAACTGGCTGGTGTCCATCATCACCCTGGTCGTGACCATTCTCTTCTCGGTCTACCTGCGCGGCAAGGGCTTTATTGGCATGCTCCCAATCCTGCTGGGCGCCATCGTGGGGTACATCGTGTCTATCCCCTTTGGTTTGATTGACCTTTCCTCGGTAGGAGCAGCCAGTTGGATCGTCATCCCTCACATCACCTTCCCAAGCTTTGGCGGCGCAATGGTGGTAACGGCGATCTTTAGCATTTCCATCATGGCGATTGCTACCATCCCCGAATCTACCGCCCACCTGTACCAGATCAGCCTGTACGTGGACCGCTTCGCCGAGGAGATAGGCGAGGAAAAGTACGAACTCGACCAGCACATTGGGTTTAACTTGATCCTTGATGGCATCGGCGACTTTATCAACGGCTTGTTCGGCAGCACGGCCGGCACCAACTATGGCGAGAACAACTCGCTGATGGCGATCACCCGCAACTACTCCGGCCCGGTGCTCATAGCGGCTGGCGTCATCTCAATGCTGCTGGGCTGCATCGGCAAGCTGGAGGCTCTGGTTGGCACGGTGCCCCTCGCTGTGAGCGGTGGCCTGGCGATCTACCTGTTTGGCGTGATCGGTATGCAGGGTATCGCGCTGATGGTCGAGAACAAGGTCGACCTGTTTGATGCCCGCACGTTGGCGGTCGGAGCCATCATCATGATCGTCGGCATCGGCGGCAACATCGGCTATCCGGGTGGTTTCTTGCCCATCCCGATCCTTCAGGGCATCTTCCCCTACGGGTTGCCGGCCATCGCCACCGGCGCTGTGGCTGGGATCATCCTGAACGCCATCTTTTTGATCTTTAAGGCGCCCGAGGTGGGCGCTGAGTAAGGCGGCTGAGGTTCGATTCCAGTTTTAACTCTGAGGCAGGGGTGGTCGTAGAGACCGCCCCTGCCACTAGTCAATCTGTCAAGACCCTCAATACAGGAGGTGACCATTATGCACATGCCAAGTCCTGGACTCTCAGAGTTCGATTACGTAAAGCCCGCCTCGTTGGCCCAAGCCAGCCGCTTCTTGGTTGAGCATGCTGGCGAGGCACGTCCCTTTATGGGCGGCACCGATATCTTTGTCCGCATACGCGATGGAGTCATCCATCCCAGGTTCGTCGTG
>JAUXFI010000078.1 GCA_030620125.1 Anaerolineae bacterium | reverse complement strand
ATTCCCGTTTTAGCATCATCGCCGCGTGATATGGCATCGTAGTGGCGACTTTAGTCGCTGGTTACGCGGCTCAAACGACTAAAGTCGTTACTACGAACCCCATAACGGGAATTGCTGCTGCTTTAACGTCGGATTGACTTTTGCCGGATAGCGTTTAGAATTACAAGCAACTTCTCGATGACTGAGTGCTCCCACGAACATCCAGTATACAGCCTGCAACAGCTCCAGAACAAGGGCCGAATCACTGGAAAACCCGCTGGGAACAACCACAGGCTAAGGAGGCTAACCATGTCCGGACAAAAGATACCACTGCTCGTCGCTTGTGTCATCCTCGCGCTTGGCTTGGTCACTTGCGCCACGCCAACCCCCACCGAGCTAATAGTCATGCCCGAAGCACAGACAGTCGTCGTGACAATAGTAGTCACGCCTACACCCGAATCTACCCCCTTCGTCGTGACCGCCACATCCGAACCCACCCCTCTCGTCGTGACCAGGGTAGTCGTTGCCACCCCTACCCCCGCGCCATCCACAGAAACTCCACCGCCTACCAAGACCCCACACCCTCAGCCACGAGCCACACCTACCAGCGCCGGCCTGCTCGAATTCACCCATTGGCTCACGGGCTGGAGCTTGATCTCGGCATCCGAGGGCGAGTGGGAATATACCATCCACGTCGAGGCGACCGGCGGCTCTCCGCCCTACGTCTACCACCACGACCTGGAGACCTTTAATACTCCCGATATCACGTGGCAGGCGCGGGGCTGTACTCTTAATCATACCATTCAGGTCGACTCGGCCGATGGCCAGTCGGTGCGGCGCGACTACTGGTACGCGGCGCCCTGGTGCCCCACGCCAGAACCCTGAGCACTGAACAGTCGAGAGAATACCATGAAGAAAAAGAACAGGCTAATATGGCTGACATTCCTGGGGTTGGTGGCCAGCATCCTGGCCTGCAACGCCCCTACCCCTACGCCTCAAGAGCCTCACCTCTCACCATCCTCACCACCGCAGGAGACCGTGTCACCTCCACCAATCGAGACCCTGCCGGGGGCAACGGCCACGAACACTCCGAGCCCGTCAACGACCACGCCTACGCCTACGCCGACGACAACAACTACGCCCACCGCGACTCCCACACAGCCGCCCCCAGGCGAACCGTTGGTGATCCTGGAACCGGGCTTTGAGATTGCAGACTGGCAATCGCTGCCAGAGACAGGAGAATGGGAAGGCCATCTGCGCGCCATCTTTACCGGTGGAGTGCCACCTTACACCTTTGCGTTGGAAGGCAACCCGTCACAAAGCGAAAATTACCTGTACATCCGCTGGCGGAAGTGCAAGGACGCCCCCCTCACACTCCACGTGTGGTCTGGAGACGGGCAGGAGGCGCACAAAGGCATCTGGATAACGTCACCGTGGTGCCCCGACTAGGGCACGCATTCCCAGTTTTGAACACCCTGAGAACGTAGAGCAAATTCGTGACAAGCCTGACACGCCGGGAATTCCTCAGACTAAGCGGGGCTGCGCTGGCCGGAGTCGCTTTCCGGCCGCTCCCTCCCCATAACCAGGCCGCGCGGGACCAGACTCGGCTGGGGCGGATTGCCGACTGGTCGGTCTGGGTGCGCACGGAACCCGACTGCCAAGCACCCACCGTGCGCTATCACCGCTTTGACGACGTCATCACCTACTTTGAAGAAGTCGAAGCAAAAGGCCGCAACCCGCACAACCCCGTGTGGTTCCGCGTCATCGGCGGCTACATCTATTCCTCCCACGTCCAGCCGGTCGAGGTGTACCTCAATACGCCACTGCAGCACATCCCCCCACAAGGACTATGGGGAGAGATCAGCGTCCCCTACACCGACGCCCGCAACGCCCCGTCGCCCGACAGCTACCGCTCCTACCGGCTGCGCTACAGCTCCGTCTACCGCATCGTCGAACCGGTGTGGGGCACAGACCACCGGCTGTGGTACCGGCTGCGCGACAACCTGGCCCCTGGATGGCGACAGTACGCGCCAGCCGAGCACGTGCGTCCCATTCATCCTGATGACCTGACCACGCTCTCGCCCAACGTCCGCGACAAACGCATCGAAATTTCGCTCGCCGACCAATTGCTCGTGGCCTTTGAGGACGACGAACCGGTGTTCACCACCCGCATCGCCGGTGGCACAGGAGGCGACAACGCCACGCCGCGAGGACACCACCACATCGTGTTCAAATCCCCGTCGCGCCACATGAGAGGCGACGACTTTGACCTGCCCGGTGTCTCCTTCGACTCCTACTTCTGGGGTGGCGTCGCCATCCACGGCACCTACTGGCACAACGACTATGGCCGCCCCCGCAGCCACGGCTGCGTCAACGTATCTCCCAAAGCCGCCAAGTGGATCTTTCGCTGGACCAGACCCGTCGTGCCCTATAACGAGGACGGATTGCGCGTGCGGGAGGGCGGCACTCCCGTGGTCGTCTACTAGGCAATGCACGAGCAATTGAAACAACGACTGCGCGAACTGGGGGTCGTCAAGGGCGTGCGCGAACTGGCCGGGACCCCCCACAATCCCCCCTCCAGGGGGGAAGCCCCCACACGCCCTAGCCACGCCATCCAAGCCCTGGTGCCCGGCAGCTTCCACACGACCTCCCACGGGCAGTGCTTCGTCGCCGAGGAGACCTACCCGCCCGACCATCTCCACGGCGACATGCCACTCTCCGCGTTCCTGCACCTGCCCCCTGAGACAGTCGCGCAGATCGCGAGAGACCCTGCGCTGGCCGGCGTAGACCTGCGGCGGGCCTGCTTCCTCGATACGGAGACGACTGGCCTTTCCGGCGGCGCCGGCACGATGGCGTTCGTCGTCGGGCTGGGCTACTTTGACGACGCAGGTTTCCGCCTGCGCCAGTATTTCCTGCGTGACCCCGGCGACGAGCCGGCGATGGTCGAGGCACTGGCGGAGCACCTGCCACAGTTCGAGGCCCTGATCTCCTTCAATGGCCGCGGTTTCGACGTGCCGATCCTCGAAAACCGCTTCATCCTGGCGCGCATCTCACCGCCGACGGCGGGAGTGCCCCACCTGGACCTGCTGCATCCCGCGCGGAGGCTGTGGCATTACCGCCTGCCCTCGTGCGCGCTATCCATCCTCGAACCAGAGGTGCTGGGCGTGCAACGCGAGCAGGACGACGTACCCGGCGGCATCATCCCCTACCTCTACCGCGACTACCTGCGCACGGGCGACGCCCGCGAGATGAAGCGCGTGCTCTACCACAACGCCGTGGACATCCTCAGCCTGGTCACACTAGCGGCGCGACTGTGCCGGGCCTTCGCCGACCCTTGGACCGAGACGACGTTGAGCGGCGCCGAGTTCTACGGCCTGGGCCGCTGGTACAAAGCCGATGGCCGACTTGCCGAGGCGGAACGGGCCTATCGTGCAGCCCTCGGGACTGGCCTCGCCCCCGACCTGCGCTCAAAGGGGTTGAGCGCTCTGGGATACCTCCTCAAACGGGCCGGCCGCCGGCCAGAAGCCTTCGCCTACTGGCAGCAACTCGCACTGGAAACGAGAGACGACGTGCTGGCCCACGTCGAACTGGCCAAGTACTTTGAGTGGCACGTAAAAGCCCTCTCACTGGCGGCCGGTTGGACGCGGGCAGCACTGGCGCGAGTCGAAACTTGGCCCGCAGGGGAACATCGTTACGCCACGTTGGCCGGTCTGCGCCACCGGCTGGCGCGGTTGGAGCGGAAGATGGACCCTGCATTGACAGCCGCCGGTTTCTCAACTAGAATATCAATCAGTTGAGCAAATTGGGAATCATTGCACTCTCCTCTCACTCAGACTGGTCGAGGTGTCAGATAGACTCGCCCTGGCAGATGCCCCTTCGTGCGCCCATTCAGCCCCCTTGGGGCAAAACTCGGATGTAGTGAAACGCGATGGCCCTCATTCCTGGACAGGTGATTCACGGTCGTTATAGTATCATCGCCCTGTTGAGCCAGGGCGGTATGGGGGCTGTCTACGAAGCGATTGACCTCAATCTCAACGTCCGCTGCGCGCTCAAGGAAATGGTGCCTTACCCAGGCACTCCAGGGACCGCGCTCCCGCAACTTTGCGAGCAGTTCCGGCAAGAAGCGCAGTTGTTGGCAGAACTTCGCCACCCCAGCTTGCCCCGCGTCACCGACCACTTTGAGGAGGACAACAATGCCTATCTGGTGATGGATTTCATCAATGGCAAGCGGCTAGATGAGATCATCACCCAAGAGACAATGCTGCCCGAAGGCAAAGTGCTTGGCTGGGCCCGGCAATTGATGGTCGCCCTTGCCTATTGCCACGAGCACGGCGTGATCCACCGCGACGTCAAGCCGCAAAACGTAGTCATCACGCCGCGAGGGCGGGTAATCCTGGTTGATTTTGGGTTGGCGAAATTGGTGGATCCCGACGACCCTCGCACGCGGACAGTGATGCGTGGTTTGGGCACTCCAGAGTACGCCCCGCCGGAGCAATACGACGCCAAAAAGGGCCGCACCGACGCTCGTACCGACGTCTACTCCCTGGGTGCAACCCTGTACCATATACTGGCAAAAGAGGCCCCTCCGACCGTGACAGAGCGAGTCGTGGACCCCGAGAGCCTGGCGCCACTGCGGCACTACAGGGATGACATAAGCCAGGTGACCGAAAAAGCACTTGCGACGGCAATGGCTCTGCAGCCATCCCAGCGATTTCAGAACATCGCAGAGATGCACAAAGCGCTGTTTAGCTTGCCCTTGCCCGATGTGCAGACAAAAAGTACTGCATCCTTGAAGAGTGGCACTGGTCCGGAGGCGGAGTCGTCGGGTGCGACGATATTGCTGCCCTGGCGAGGTGCTGCGAGACGGCGATTTGACCGGCGAACTGGAACTGTTATAGCGGCTGTCGGGCTCGTGCTCTTGGCAATGCTCATCCTGCCAGCGGCTCGTAGGATCAGTATAGGGATCGTCCCCACTAACACAGCGACTCCCACGGCCCTCGCCTCCACGACATCCACCCACACTCCAACGGTCGCACCCTCGTCCACCGCGACGCCAACGGCAAGCCGTACATTGACACTGAGACCAACCGCGCGCCGGCCCATGGAGACGGACGATATTTTCGATATTCCTCGCCCGTTCACCTCGCCGTCACTAACTCCAACACGGGCGTACGCACCGTTGCCTACGCGCACGCCAACACCGACGCCAACACCGACAGCAACACCCACGAACACTCCACTGCCAGCGCGGCCGCCACGGCGCAGCCCCACACCTACGCACACGCCAACACCAACGCCTACGTACACTCCTTCTCCCACCCCCACGCCCACGCTCACTTTCACGCCCAGGCCAACGCTTCCGCCCAGCCCGTAGTACTGAAAGCGGGCGGCAACATACGACGCCTCGTGTGCCAGCGAGGAAAATCTGGCCCCGTCCGATTGCATTTTTGCCCATTTTCGGTATAATTCAGACAAATCTATCCACCGAGGTGACCAGAGTTGATACGCCAGACCTGGAGAGTCCACACCTACATCTATTCTCGCAGATTGTAGCGCGGCGGCGAGATACCCGCGCCGCTTTGCGTTGCGATCTGCTTTCCCCAGGCCCACGCTCAGTGGGTTTTTTGTTACCTGGTCATCAACACTACAGCAGATAGGGAAGGGAGCGGAATGAGTAACCCCACAATTGACGAACAGGTCGCCATTCTGATGCGCAGAGCAGAATACGGCGACGAACAGATCAAGGAACACATGCAGGCAGAACTGCGCGAGCGGTTGATCGAAGCAAAGAAGGCCGGACGCCCGCTGCGTGTCTACTGCGGCTACGACCCCACCGCCACATACCTGACGATTGGACATACTGTCACAATGCGCAAGCTTCGCCAGTTCCAGGAATTGGGCCACGAGGCGACCTTCCTCATCGGCTCCTTCACGGGACTCATCGGCGATCCCAGCGATAAGACCGATGCACGCGCGCAGCAAACACCGGAACAGGTGGCGGAAAATGCCCGCACCTACACCGAGCAGGCGTTCAAGATACTCGACCCGGAAAAGACGCAAGTGCGCGACAATGCGGAATGGTTGAGCCAACTCACCTTCAGTGATGTCATCGGTCTGGCCTCCCACTTCACCGTCCAACAATTCCTGGCCCGTGAGAACTTTGGCCTGCGCTACGAGAAAGGGGACGCCATCTGGGTGCACGAGCTCCTCTACGCACTGATGCAGGGATACGATGCCGTGCAAATGGAGACAGATGTACAGATAGGCGGCACCGACCAACTCTTCAACCTCCTGGCCGGGCGCAAGTTGCAGGAGGCCTTTGGGCAGCGTCCACAAATTTGCATCACACTGCCCATCCTGGTAGGCACCGACGGTCATATTCGCATGGGCAAGAGCAAAGGGAACTATGTCGGTCTCACCGAGCCTCCGGAAGACAAATACGGCAAGACCATGTCCATCCCCGACTCGGCGACGCGCAACTGGTTTGAACTGGTCACCCGCTGGACGCCGGAGCAGATCAACGACCTGCTGGAGGCAGTAAAGCGGGGTGAGATGCACCCGATGGAGGCGAAGAAGAGATTGGCCTGGGAGATCGTCTCCATCTTTGACGGGGACGAGGCCGCCGACAAGGCCGCCGCTCACTTTGAGCGGGTACACCAGCAACGCAAGTTGCCGGAGGATATGCCGACCCACATACTGACCGGCCCGACCAACGTCGTGGACATTATCCATGCCGCCGGGTTTGCGCCTAGCAAGAGCCAGGCCCGCCGGCTGGTGCAGCAGGGCGCGGTCAAACTGGATGGCGAACGTGTGCCCAGCATCGAAACGGAGATCGCGGTCGAGGGCGAAGGGGTGCTGCAAGTGGGGAAACGACGCTTTTTGCGGTTGGTGGGACAAAGTTGATTGGTAAACTGGGAGGGAACAGATGAAAGATCGTACAATTCTATGGGTGTTTCTAGCCTTCGCGTTGGGCTTTGTGCTGCCGGTGTGCAGTTGCGTCGGGACGGGGCTTCTCACGCTGGGTGCGTTGAGCCGCGTGGCCGAAACCCCCACGACGCCAATAGTCACAGGCGACGCCGTGGCCGTGATCCGGCTCGACGGCGCCACCACCAGCGGCCCCGTGGACTATTTTACCACCACGGGCATCACACCCGACCGCGCCAACGACCTGCTGGAGCAAGCCGCCGCCAACCCGAACATCAAAGCCGTCGTGCTGCGCGTCAACAGCCCCGGCGGCAGCGTGGTCGCCTCCGATGAAATCTACCGCGCGCTGTTAGAGTTCGAGAAGCCGGTCATCGTCTGGATGGGCGAGATGGCCGCATCGGGCGGCTACTATATCTCCTGCGGCAGCGATTACGTCTTTGCCCACCCGGCCACACTGACCGGCTCCATCGGCGTCATCAGCCAGTTCATCAACGCCGAGGAACTGCTGGACGAGATCGGCGTGGATGCGGTGGTCATCACCTCCGGCCCGCGCAAGGACATGGGCAGCCTTTTCCGCGAAATGACGGAGGAGGAGCAAGAACTGTGGCAGGAGGTCACTGATGAGATCTACGATGGCTTCGTCGAAATCGTGGCCGAAGCGCGAGCCCTGCCTGAAGAAACGGTACGCGAACTGGCCGATGGCCGTGTCTACACCGGACGGCAGGCATTGGAAGCAGAATTGGTGGACGAGGTCGGCGTGCTGGACGACGCCATCGCCAAAGCGGCGGAACTGGGCGGCATCGAAGGCGAGCCTCAAGTGATCGAATTGAAGCCGACACCCTCCTTCCTCGACGCGCTCTACGGCTTCCAGGCCCGCTCACGGATTCCGACGCTGAACGAGATTCTGAGTTGGGCCGGCGCGCCGTCGGTGCAGTACCGATAAGGTGCAACGCACTTAAAGTGCGTCGCACCTCTCTAACACGGAGGCCTCCTTGAAGTGCCCATGTTGTGGCCACGAAAAGTTCGCCCCCCCCGCTCTCTGCCCAGAGTGCGGCTTTTCCGGCTCTCTCTCCGAGATTGAGGAACTGGCCCACGTCCAGTATCTGCTGGATGAACTGGTCGGCTGGCAAGACGTCCCCTCGGTCGTCAGAGAACGAAAAAGCAAGCAGTACGCCCGGCGGCAGCGCGAACTACAAGTCGAACTGGAACTGCGCCCACCGCCGCTCTCACCCAAAGAGGCCCGCTGCGCCCTCAGGGAGAGGCTGCGGTTGCGACAGTTACTCCACCTCCTCGACCAGTGGGTAGCACGCGACTGGATCAAGCCGGACGCCGCCGACGCTCTGATCACGCGCACCCAGGAACGCATCGAGGAGCTCCGCGCTCGTCTAATTGAACTCGACACTCCACTGATCCCCACCTTCGACCTCCCCGCCGACCGCGTCGAACTGCTCAAAAGCCTGCACGATACACTGGCACAACTGCGAGAGGAAAACGTCTGGGTGGACGAGGCCGCCTACCGGGCCGCCGCCGCCGACCTGGCCCAGCGTGTGAGGCAATTAGAGATCGAACTGGGCCTGCACCGTACTCCAAAGAAGAAACCTGCACCCCCACACCCCCGCACTCCCACACCCAAACCCGCCCCACCCCGCCCGCCGCGCGGCCCGATCACCTGGGGTCGGGACGGGCGCACGCTGCTCTCCGAGCCCCCCCTGCGCGCCCTCCTCCTT
>JAUXFI010000157.1 GCA_030620125.1 Anaerolineae bacterium | reverse complement strand
GTTTCGGCCAGACTGTGCTCCCAGCCTCCGACACGGGGGCGTCTTAGGCGAGATTCGTCCCGTAGACCCGCCCCCGGGACGGGGGCTTGGAGCCTTGGAAACGAGGTGGCCCAAACGATGACTATACCCACTTTGACAGTGTCAGGTTTCTATAGGAGGGTTTTCCAGAACCTGATTTCGGCGTCTGGAGACACCCCCTACACTACTGCTCAAGTTTACCCTGTGCCAACTGCTGTTCGACACGCCGCAGGTCAGCGGCAGCCCCCAAGCGCTCGAATATCTGCCGGGCCTCGCCCAGTTCCTCGCGTGCCCTCTCCGGCTGGTCGAACTGCAGCGAAAGCAACCCGCTCCAGTAAGCCGTCCGTCCGGCTTCTATCTGCGAACCGGTGGCGTGGAAGATGGCGGCGCTGCGCTCCAGGTGGCGGCGGGCGGCCGCCAGGTCGCCGCGTTCCTGCGCAATGCGCCCCATCAATTGCTCGTACCGCCCCCATTCGAGCGAGTCGCCTTCGTCACTCCCAGTCACCTCCCGCAGTAACCCATGGCAACGTTCAGCCCACTGCAGAGCAGCGTCGGTCTGACCCTGTTCCAGGTGCAGTCTGCCTCGCAGTTCGTAGGCATCGCTCAGGTTCTGCATCGCATAGTCGCCGGCCTCTGCATACAAGGAGATGGCAACGTCCAGATGTCGGGCGCAGTCTGTCCAGCGCGCTTGCAGCAGATAGAGCCGGCCCAGGCTCATGTGGACCAGACCCAACTGGGAGGGATGTGCAATGCGTTGGGCAATGGTGAAGGCGTGGTGGAGATTCTCCTCCGACTTGGCCCACTCGCCACGGTCAGTATACAGCACGCCGAGATTGGTGCAGGCCAAGGCCAGCCCCTCGACATCGCCGATGCGCTCGTGCAGTTCGGCGGCGCGCTCGTAGTCAGCCAACGTGCCATCCCAATCTCCGCTGGCCTGCTTGAGGACTCCCAGATTGTTCAGAGAACGCGCGTAGCCGACCAAGTCCCCCAGTCGCTGGCGGAATTCCAGGGCGCGTTCGATGCACTCGGTCGCCCGATCCCACTCGCCGCGATTGTAGTACAGAGCGCCCAACCGGTTGAGGATAGAGGAGATCACGTCGTAGTGCTCAGTGTCATCAACCAGGGCCAGTCCCTGTTCCAGCCACTCTTGCGCCACGGACAGGTCACCCTGGCGCAGGTTGAGCCAGCCCAACTCTGAATAGACCTGGGCGTGCAACGTGGGGAGCGTATCGCCGGCCTGATCGAGATGGGCCAGACCCTCACGCAACCAACGTTCGGCCTCCTCCAGGTCGCCGCGCTTGTCCCACACCTGTCCCATCCTGAGCATGACCTGAGCGCGGGCTTCCGGGGCGGCCTCGTCCCACTCCTCCAGCGCGGCCTGGTAACAAGCGGTGGCTTCCTCATACTCGCCGACATGTTGCTCAACCCTGCCCAGCCCGACGACCGCTCGCCAGCGTTCGATCTCGCAGTCGCTCAGATGTTGCGAGAGTTGCAATGCCCGGCTATAGTACTCGATGGCCTCGCGGTTGGCGAACTGTTCTGCGGCGTGGTCGCCTGCCAGCAGAGCGTAACGCATGGCCTTGTCACGAACGCGGGCGCGGTCGTAGTGCAATGCCAGCACCTCGGCCTGACTGCTCAAGTCGTCGGCGTAGAGCATTTCGATGCACTCGGCCACGGTGCGGTGTAACCCAGGGCGCTGACTGCGCAGCAAGCTGCGATAGATCGTCTCCTGGGTGAGAATGTGGCGGAAGGCGTAAACTTGCTCACCAGCCTGGGGTCGCTCCACCAGTAAGCCCAGGTCTATGAGCCGTTCCAGCGACGGCAGCGCGCTGGCATTGCCACGGAGCCGGCGTCCGACCTCCTCCAGCAAACGGGCGGAGAACTGTAGGCCGATGACAGCAGCGTTGCGCAACACGTTTTGCAGGTCTTCTGGTAGACGATCCACGCGCGCCATCATCAGCCCGCGCAAAGTGGTCGGAACCTCCAGCGTCTGCAACGCCACGGCCGAGGTTACCTGCCACTGAGCCTCCCCTAGCGTCAGCACCTCCTTCTCTATCAACATGCGCACGAATTCTTCGATGTAGAAGGGATTGCCCTCGGCGTGGCTCAGAATTGTATCCACCAGCGATTCCGGCAGACCCTCTAGATTGACCAGGTGGCCCAACAGCGCCCGGCCGTGCTCCACTGAGAGAGGCTTCAACTCCACAAAGAGGGACAAAGGCGCGTCCAGAGATTCCTTCGCAGCAGGAATCAAGAGTTCCAGGGGCGCTTCCGGTTGCGGCCGCGTGATGATACACAGGAGCACAGGGGCTTCGTGGAGCAGGTTGACCAACGATTGTAGCACGTCCCGCGAGAGATCGTCGGCCCAGTGTACGTCGTCCAGGATCAGCACGACTGGCCGCGCGCGGGCCTCGCCCAGCAACCACTCCCGCAGCGCCACGGCCGTCAACTGCTTGATGCGCTCTGGCTCCAGGTGACGCAAGGCAGCCTGCTCCTCCGGCGCAAGTGTCAGCCCCAATATCTGTCGCAGGAAGGGACGCAGAGCAGGCGAGACCTGGGCATCCCACTCCTCGCCAGGCGGGCAGGATTGGATAACATCTTGCAGCAACGAGCGAAAGATGCCATAGCCGACGCCCTGAGCGTAGGGCAGCCCACGCCCTTGCCAGATCGCGAGATGGTCAGAGCCGACGACAGAGAGCCACTCGGAGACCAGCCGCGATTTGCCCATGCCAGCCTCGCCCTGGATCATCACCAGCCGCCCGTGCCGGTCATCGAAGAAGGCGGGCAACAGGGCACGCAACCGTTGCAGTTCAGCATCGCGCCCCAGGAGTATGGCCGTGACACCGCTAACGCCCCGCGTAGGCAGCGGTTCGGAGCGATCCCCTATCGCCTCGTAGACCGCCATAGGCCGGTCAACCCCTTTGACCTGCGTCGTGCCCATGGCCTGGAAATTAAAGAGCGCGCGCGTCTGGTTGTAGACGCGGGAACTGACCAGGATGTGCCCGGGTTGGGCCAGCGACTCCATCCGTGCCGCCAGGTTGACCGTCTCTCCGATGACGGTGTAGGCCGCCTGCTCCTGGGTGCCGAGGATGCCGGCGACCACCAATCCACTGTGAACGCCGATGCGTATCTGCAGGGGAGCGCCCAGTTGGGCGCGCGCGATGGGTTCGAACTCGGCCGCGGCTCTTTGCATATCCAGCGCAGCCCTGATGGCCAATTCCGGGTCGCTTTCGTGGGCAATAGGCGCGCCAAAGACCGCCATCAGGCCGTCGCCGGTGAACTTGTCCACGACGCCGTCGTAGCGATGGACACACTCCACCAGACGGCCCAACAGATCGTTGATCAAATCAAAGATCGACTCCGCATCCAGCGAGGCCGAGAGATGCGTGAAATTCACCGCGTCGGCAAAGAGGATCGCCACCTCGCGGCGCTCACCGCGCAGCCGCTCTTGAGCGTGCAAGATGGAGTCAGCAACGACAGGAGAGATATAGCGGCGCAGTCGCTGCACCGACTCTTGTGCTACGGCCAATTCGTGCTGGATGTCCACGTTGCCTCGGCATCACACCATGTGGAGGTAGGAGACACCTCCAGACGCCGATCTCGGACTCTGGAGAGCACTCCTACGATGTTCTGTACCGATAGCTATTTTAGCACACTCTGCGTGTAACGCCAACTACCAGTTGACCGCCGTGCTACTCTTCCAGCAATTCCCGTTGGGTCTCTGGGAGTTTGCAGGGTGGACACATCGGACTCCCGAACTTGTTCGGGTTCATTACGTCACACCCCCAACAAGTTACGTAAGAGAGGGTTTACCCCTCTATCTGGTACAGGGAGGCCTCCACCACCTCGAATTTCTTATCGAGGCTGGCTCCCAAGTTCAACCGCTCCTCTTCCGAGGCAGGAACAAGCGACGAAGCACGACAACACCGAGGAGCAGCGGATGACCAATAAAATAAGCAGAGCGCCATCCTGCCGCCTTTCGACGCGCTGGTCTACGAGCCATACGGGCTGACGGAGGAGGAGATCGCATTGGTGGAAGGAACAGAGCTGATCCCATACATACCGGCGGACAAGGAACGCCGCTAGCTGAGAATAATCAAGCCGCCCGACTCCTTGCAAAGTCGGGCGGCTCGTGATCTCCAGATACTGCTTGACAGTCCGCTTCAGGCTCCAAACTTGGCCAGCCGTCCCGCGTAGGCCATCGCCAGGGGCAGCAAGTCCGGGTGGTGGATGTGCCCTAGTCCACCGGCCATGCAGGGCCGCTCCCCGAACTGTCTCACGCTGTCGGGCCGGATGTACTTTGCCCACAAGAGCACGGGCAGTTCGTGCCAACTGTGCGCTTTCCACACCGCCGGGGTAGAGTGATCGCCGGTGACGATGACCACATCCGGCTCCAGCGCCAGGATGTCCGGCAGCAGCGCGTCGAGGTGCTCGATCACCGCCACCTTGCCCGGAAAGTCCCCATCCTCCCCCCGGCTGTCGGTCTTCTTGACGTGGAAGAAGAAAAAGTCGTAGCCGGCCCAATGAGCCTTGAGCGTCTCGACCTCGTCCTCGATGGTCTCTCCCGTTGGCAGTACCTCCATCCCGGCCAGTTGGGCCACGCCCCGGTACATCGGGTAGGTGGCAATAGCCCCGCAGCGCAGCTTGTAGACCTCGGGTATCGTGGGCAGACCAGGGTCCTTGGCAATACCGCGCAGGTTGCAGCCGTTGGCCGGGTGCTCGTCGGCCAGGAGTTTCCGCGCCTCGACCATCCACCGGTTGAGCAGTTCCGCCGTGGGCGCCGCCTCGGGCCGCAACGGCTCGACTGGCAACGGCGGCTTGCCCACCTGCTGGGGGTCGGTCTCGGTCAAGCCATCGTACAGTCCCTTCCCCCGAAGCACCAGCACAAAGCGGTATTCCTTCACCGGATCGACAAAGATTTGCTCCACATCCGGCAGGCGGATCTGGCGCAGCTTTTCGCACAACCTGGCTCCAACCTCCGTGGGGATGCGGCCCGCCCGCCGGTC
>JAUXFI010000010.1 GCA_030620125.1 Anaerolineae bacterium | reverse complement strand
GGGGTTTGCGGGCGGCTTTGCCGCCCGCAAACCCCCCATCTTCCCCTACTTATTGAGCAGATACCAAATCCCAATAGACGCTATGCCGGGGCATCGTCCAGATGTCAGACTTTGGACTTTGGACTTAGACTTTCAACGTCCGGTTCAGGTCAGCCTTTCCAATGCCGCAGCGCCACATGAACCATAGGCCAGCGAAGGTTTCGGTACACCACAGCACGGCGTGTAGCAACGTCTGGTAACTGATGGCTGTGTTCTCGGGGATGCCAGCGCGGGCCAACATCAGGATGACTGGAGCGTCAAAAGTGCCCAGGTTGCCCGGCCCCGAGGGCAGTGCCGTGGCCAGATTGGCCGTGCCGCTCATCAACAAGAGGGTGTGCAGGTCAATGCCGAAGCCGAACGAGTTCATCAGCAGGCGATAACTGAGCGTCTCGGCCGCCCACACGGTGATGGAAAAGACCAGTGCCAGGGTCAACGTCGAGACGGACCTGATGGAGGCAAAGCCACGAATGAACTGCCCTGCGATGTCACGCAGGCGCGGGCGGAAGCGGTGCGGGGTGAAGTGAGCGATGGCCCACTCGGCCAGGCGCTGGAAAGGGGCGGGCCACAACACCAGCGCATAGACCAGTGCCAGCGCAGCACCGAAAACCGCCGCTGCTGCCCACACGATATAGCGCAGGTAATCGGGAATGCCTCCGATGAAGGCTGCCAGAATGAGGAATAGGATCATCGTCAGCCCGTCGAAGACGCGCTCAACCAGGATAGAGGCCAGGCCGGCGGCGGCGGTAACTCTGTTGCGCTGCCGCAGCAACAGCACACGCACGATCTCGCCAGCGCGAAAGGGGTAGATGTTATTCGCCCCCCGGCCCATGGCCATCGTCGGTAAAAGTTCTTGCAGGGGGATGTGACGCTCGGAGGAGACAAGTGCTTGCCAGCGGAGGGTGCGGGCCACCAGCGCCAGAAGATAAAGAATCACCGCTGGCGCAATCCAGAAATACTGAGCCTCTCTGAACGCCAGCCAGACCTCTCTCGGGTGCAGGTTCCGGATGGAGATATACAAGAACACGCCGCTTACCATCAGGCCGACGACGGCCCCCCAATTGACGCGGCGCGTTGGTTTATTGTTCATTGTTCATTCATCCGCCCGTCGCTGTCGCAGTGCCTCATACAGCACCACCGACCCGGCTACGGATGCATTGAGCGAGGTCACCTGGCCGAGCATGGGCAGTTGCAGCAGAAAGTCACAGCGCTCCCGCACCAATCGCCGCAGTCCCTCCCCTTCGCTGCCGATTACCAGTGCCAGCGGCCCGCTCAGGTCGGCCTGGTCGTACCGCTGTGCTCCGCGCATGGCCTCCAGCCCGGCCACCCACACATCGTGCGCCTTGAGCTCGCCGATGGCATCCACCAGATTGGTTACCTGTGCCACTGGCAGGTGCTCCACCGCGCCCGCCGAAGTGTGGACCACCGCCGGCGTGATGCCCACTGCCCGGCGCCGCTGAATGATCATCCCGTCCACACCCACGGCCTCGGCCGTACGCAGCAAGCTTCCCACGTTCTGAGGGTCCTTCAGCAGATCGAGCAACAGGAGCAGGGGAGCTTTGTCACGGGATCGGGCCGCGGCCAGGATGTCATAAAGTGTGCTGTAGGGATACTCGCTCGTCTCCAGCGCCACTCCCTGGTGATGGACGTTGCCGAGACGGTCCAGATAACGCCGCTCAGTGTGGTTCACAGGCACTCCGGCTTGCTCGGCCAGGAAGACAATTTGGCCGACAATGCCTGTTTGCCGGACACTCTCGGCCAGCATCAGTTTGTAGAGCTTGCGCCGTCCGGCCCGCAGTGCCTCGCAGACCGCGTTCCGACCGTAGAGGATCTCCCGCATTACCCCCTGCGCTCCACTCGCCACGTCGGCCCATCTGGCTGATCTTTGACCACGATGCCAAGCTCCATCAGGCGGCGGCGCAGCGCATCCGCCTGATCCCAGTCCCTGTTCTCGCGATATCGCCGGCGGATGCTCAGAATGACATCCATCAACTTTTGGACCAGTTCGCCGCTGATCTCCTGGGCCAGATCATCGGGGATGATGCCCAGCACCTGCCCGCCCAGGTCGCGGTAGAGGCCGTCTATCGCCCCCAGCGTGCCCCGGCTTATCGGCTGCCCCGAAGCCAACAGCGCGTTCACTTCCTTGCTCATGTCGAAGAGGGAGGCAATGGCCCTGGGAGTGTTGAAATCGTCGTCCATCGCCGCCAAGAACGCATCGCGGTGAGCGTCAAGGTTGGTGATGTAGGAAAGGTCCGCCGTGCCAGACGGGATTGATTCCGCCGCCCGCGCTCGCAGTGCGCGCACGGTGTTGTGCAGCCGCTCAATCCCCCGCTCGGCAGCCAACAGCGCCTCGCGGCCAAAGTCCATCGGGGACCGGTAGTGGCTTGAGAGGACGAAGAAACGTATCGCCTCCGGGCTGTATAGTTTGAGCGCCTCCTTGATGGTGATAAAGTTGCCCAGGCTTTTGCTCATCTTGACCCCGTTGACGGTCAGGGAGCCGGACAGAATCCAATAGCGAGCGAAGGGCTTGCCGGTGACGGCCTCCGACTGGGCAATTTCGCACTCGTTGTGAGGGAAGATATTGTCCAGCCCGCCACCGTGAATGTCGAACGTCTCGCCCAGATACTTGCCTGCCATCGCCGAGCACTCGACGTGCCAGCCGGGATAACCCCAGCCCCAGGGAGAGGGCCAGCGCAGAATGTGCCCTGGTTCAGCGTGTTTCCATAGGGCAAAGTCGGCCGGATGCTGTTTCTCTTCCCTCACCGCCACCCGCGCGCCCGGCTCCAGTTCCTCGACTTTGCACCCGGAGAGTTTGCCGTACTCGGCGAACTTTTCCACTGAGAAGTAAACGTCACCTGCTGCTGTCTCGTAGGCGTACTCCTTCTCCAGCAACGCCTTGACTAGCTCAATCTGCTCGGGAATGTGGCCACTGGCGCGCGGGGAGATGTTGGGGCGGACCACCCCCAGTGCGTCCATATCCTCAAAGTAGGAACGGGTATAGGTTTCCACCAGTTCCATCGGCTCGATCCGCTCCCGCCGTGCCCCTTTCAGGATGCGATCCTCGCCAGTATCCAGCAAGTGGCCTACGTCGGTAATGTTCTGGATGTAGCGAACCTTGTAGCCCGAGTAGCGCAGGTAACGTACGATGACGTCCATCGCTACGTACGTCTTGGCGTGGCCCAAGTGTGCATAGTCTTGCACCGTCGGGCCACAGACGTACATTCCTACCCGCTTCCTCTCCAACGGCTTGAAGGTTTCTTTCTCACGGGTCAGGTAATTAAAGACTTGCAGACTCATTGTATTATCCTCCCAGAATCCTGTGCTCCTGGTTCACCGAGAAATCGCTCAGAACTTGTTGTGTGTAGGAGGGTTCTCCTGAACCCGATTGGCCCTCACGTTGCCAATCGTGCGAAAAGCATACGGCCGGCGGCTGTCTGCAGCACCTTGGTCACCACGGCCTCAATTTCTCGGTTGATGTAGGATTCCCCGTCTTCCACCACGATCATAGTTCCGTCGTCGAGATATCCTACGCCCTGGCCCACCTCTTTTCCCTCTTGAATGATCTTGACGGCGAGGGTTTCACCGGGGAGCAAGACAGCCTTGACGGCGTTAGCCAGCTCGTTGATATTAAGCACTCTCACGCCCTGCAACTCTGCCACGCGATTGAGGTTATAGTCGTTGGTGACGATGGCACAGTGCAGTTGCTTTGCCAGCAACACCAACTTGTCGTCCACCTCCCGCACGCCTTCGATGTCCATGTCGGTGATGCGGACCGGCGTGACAGATTCGTTCTGAAGCCGGCGCAGCATGTCCAACCCACGGCGTCCCCGGTTGCGACGCAGGGCGTCGGGAGAATCGGCGACGTGCTGCAGCTCGTTGAGCACAAAGCGCGGCACCAGCATTTCGCCTTCAATGAAGCCGGTGTGGCTGATGTCGGCAATGCGCCCGTCAATGATGACACTGGTGTCCAGGAGAACGGGGCCATGCCCTTTTCCCTCGCCTTCCGCTCCCTCGCCCCGTCCTGGCAGCCGCCCGCGAACGAGGTTGAAAATGTCGCGCTGGCGAGTGAGCATCACCATAATCCCCAGGTAGCCGAAAAGCACAGCGGCGACGAAGGGCAGAATCTGGCCGAAAGGTGGTGGCAGCAACGAGAGTGGGTAGGCGATCAGAGAGGCGATGATCAGGCCGATAATCAACCCGAGCACAGCGGCCAGCAGTTGCTGCGCCGGCGTCTGCCGAATGCGCTTGCGCAGGGCCATGAAAGGCATCACCGACACGTAGGGCGTCAACACCAGGCCGACCAGCGCACCCACAAGCAGGAAAATCGCCGCGTATTGGGGGGGTGAACCTCCCACCAGGTCTGCTACGTAGATGCCCAAGAAGACCCCAGCGACAGCCGTCAGGATCATGCCTGCAATACGAGAAATAAATTCTGCACTCATTGATACCCCCTCACTATAAACAAGACCTGGTCCACAAAGTTGACACAAAAAACAGGTGAGTACCAGCAAGGTCCTCACCTGTCTCCCCGCACAGCCTGGCATTGGCGTACCTGGGTGCGGCTCTCGTCTTTGTGTCAGACGGTTCGCGGCACAAATGAATGAGACAATGAATACGTACAACCGAACTGCACGATAGATGATTAGGGCCTTGCTGATAAGTCCAAGTACCAGTATCTTAGCACAATCATCGCCAAAAGTCAAAGAGCGCAAACCTGAGACTCGGTGAGATCACGTGTCGCGTTTCACGTTTTGTAGATCATCTCTTTGAAGTAACTACCCAGTTACCCTTGCGAAGGTTGCGAATGGCCTTGTCACCGGGGCAACTTTCGGTAGGCAAAGACGCTTTTGGCCCGCAAGTTCTCACCAAACCTTCGCAAGGGTTCTCCCGCCTGGGTAGTTACTCTTTGAAGAAAGCCAATAGCCATTTTTTCATTATTGGGCTATAATGTACCAATGGGTTGCTGCCAACGGATTATTGGCTGATTGCGTTCATTTCCTGGGCGCGCTGGATACTTGTGGTGCTATCACCGGCGACCGAGGATAGAGTTCGGAAAAACGTAACTTTCCACGTTGGATGCCGCAACTTGTTGCGGGTAGACGCGAACAAGTTCGCGCTTCCAGCGCAATGCTGTAACTAATTCTCTCACGGACTCTTAGTGGTGCATACATCAGGTGCGAGGGAGGCAGAACGATGCATTGGGAGTACACCCCTTATGCGTTATTTTTGGTCATAACAGCGGCCATGTCGGCTGCACTCGCGCTCTACGCATGGGCACGCCGCTCTGTGCCCGGAGCTATGCCGTTCACATTGCTCATGTTGGCTGTGGCAGGCTGGTCGCTAGGGGGCGCGTTGGAACTGGGGAGCGCTGACCTGCCGGCCAAAGTCTTCTGGGCCAAGGGGCAGTGCCTGGGTGTCGTCGTCGTGCCGGTGGCGTGGCTGGCCTTTGCGCTCCAATACACCGGTCAAGAAAAGTGGCTGACAGGCCGGAATCTGGCTTTGCTGGGGATTGTGCCCCTTGTCACACTGCTGCTTGTCTGGACCAACGATCTCCACAGCCTGATGTGGAGTGAGGTCGAACTTGACACCAGCGGCCCGTTCACGGCGCTGGATTTTACCTATGCCTCGTGGTTCTGGGTCCTTTCGGTGTACTCTTACCTGTTGGTCCTGCTCGGTGCATTGCTGTTCATTCAGGCGTTTTTTCGTTCGCCATCCCCATACCGTGGGCAAGTGGTCGCTGTGCTGATTGGCGCGTTGATTCCGTGGGTAGGAAGTGTGTTGTATGTCTCCGGCTTGGGTCCGTTCCCCTCTGTGGATCTGACACTCTTCGCTTTCGCCTTAACTGGCCTGGCGATGGCCTGGGGACTCTTTCGCTTCCGTCTATTGGACATCGCGCCGGTAGCGCGTGAAGCCGTCATCGAAGGTATGAGGGATGGCGTGATCGTGCTGGACGCGCAGAACCGCGTCGTGAGCCTCAACCCGGCGGCAGAACAGATCATCGGTCGCACGGCGTCAGAAGCTATCGGGCAACCGGCCGCTCAGGTGTTGTCCGGTTGGCCTGATGGCTTGACTGAGGCTTCGATGGTGAGCGCAGCCGAACCGCTCGCCAAAGTCTTGGCCGAACGCTACCGCGACGCGACGGAGGCCCACGCTGAGATCGTCCTGGGTGAGGGGGAGGCACAGCGCACTTTTGACCTGTGTATCTCGCCCTTGCACGACTCGCGCGGTCGCTTCACCGGCCGGCTGGTCGTCTTGCGTGACATCAGCGAGCGTAAGCGGGCGGAGGAGCGGTTGCGGTTGCTCTCCTCCGTCGCAGAGCAGAGCAGTGAAGGCATAGCCGTGTCTGATCTGGAAGGCAATTTGCTATTTGCGAATAGCGCCTTTGCTGCCATGCACGGCTATACTCCGGAGGAACTGGTCGGAAAACATCTCTCCATCTTCCACGCGCCTGAGCACATGCCAGCCGTGGAGGCGGCCAACCGGCAGATTCAAGAGACGGGCGAGTTCAATGGCGAGGTCTGGCACATCCGGTGCGACGGTACGGTTTTTCCCACCTTGATGCACAATTCACTCCTGCAGGACGAGATGGGCAACCCGATTGGCATGATCGCCACGCTCCGCGACATCACCGAACGCAAGCGGGCGGAGGATGCGCTGCGCCGCGAGCGTGACCTGGCCGAGGCGCTGGGGGAGGCAACCGCCGCGCTCACCGCTACGCTTGACTCTGAGCAGGTGCTGTACCGCATCCTGGAGCAGGTCAGCCGCATCGTTCCCAACGACGCCGCCAACATCATGCTCATTGAGGGAGACGAGGCGCGCATTGTCCGCTGGCGGGGATATGAACACTTTGGCACGGAGGAGTTTGTCTCCACAGCAGTCTTCCACGTCTCCGAGTTGCCCGACTTGCAGTACATGGTGGATACCAAGGAGTCAATGGTCATCCCCGATACCGCCACTCACCCCGACTGGGTACACACGCCGCAAATGGCATGGATTCGCTCCTACGCGGCCGCGCCCATCGTCGTGCGTGGTGAATTGATTGGTTTCCTCAACGTGGACAGTGCCACTCCTGAGTTTTTTGTCCAGGCCTGCTTGGAGCCGTTGCATGCCTTCGCCGGCCACGCCGCTGCCGCTATCGAGAACGCGCGGCTCTTCGGGGAGGCGCACCGGCGTGCTGAAGAGTTGGCGATCGCGCTGGCCCGGCAGGAGGAATTGGATCATCTCAAGGACCAGCTCATTCAAAACGTGTCCCACGAACTACGCTCACCGCTGGCTCTCATCCGGGGCTACGCCGAGATGCTGAACGATGGCGAGTTGGGGGAATTACATCCCATGCAGCAAAACCCGGTGGCTGTCATCGCCCGGCGTGCTCGCATGCTGGGCGACATGGTGCGGGATATCACCCTCGTTCTGGAGGCCGAGGCCAACCATCCCGAACTGGGGCCGGTGCCGTTGGATGGACTGGCTCGGACCGCCGTGCAGGATTTCCAGGTGATTGCCAGGCAGGCCGGGTTGACGCTGGAGGCGGAGATCGCGCTCCATCTGCCTCCTGTGAACGGCTCTCACATCTATCTGCGGCGAGTGCTGGACAATCTGCTGAGCAACGCAGTCAAGTTCACCCCAGCGAGAGGAACGATCACCGTGCGGGTGCGGCAGGAGGGGGAGCAGGTTGCCCTGGAGGTGAGCGACACAGGTATCGGCATCCCGGACGACCAGTTGGAGCGCATCTTTGAGCGCTTCTATCAGGTGAACGGGAGCACGCGGAGGCAGTACGGCGGCGTAGGGCTGGGGCTGGCGCTGGTCGAAGAGATCGTCAGGGTCTGCGGCGGGCGCGTGACGGTGCAGAGCCAGGTTGGTGAGGGGAGCACCTTCACCATCCTATTCCCCATCGCCGCCGATACGGCTCCTTGACTGTCTTTACTGCTAACACTGCCGGTATTCAATCTGACTGCCACTCTCTGGCCCGTTTCGATTATATCGCGCTTGCACCTATCTTTAACCCGCTGTACAATTAGGGTGAGATACAGTCTGGGTCTCTGGCAGTTTCTGTGGATAGGGAGAGGTTGAGATGAGTAGACGCATTGGAGTATTGAACTACAAAGGTGGCACGGGCAAGACGACGACAGTGGTGAACCTGTCGGCCGGTCTGGCCTTGCGTGGGGTGCGTGTTCTTTGTGTTGACCTGGACGCTCAGGGCAGCCTGGCGATGTGCCTGGGCGTGCGTTATTCCTATTCCCTGACCCACATGCTACTAGGCCAGGCAGAACCGCAAGATTGCGTGGTCCAGGCGCGGGACAATTTCGATCTCATTGCCAGCGATAGCAGCCTGCTTCAGGCCGAAGGAATGATGTGGCGCATGGACGATGACCGGTTGGCCCGGCAAATACTGTCCAGTAAATTGCGCGACTTGGAAAGCGAGTATGATTACGTCATTTTCGACTTTTCGCCTTCGGCCAGCATCTTGAGCGAGAGTGGGATGCGATACGTCGGCGAACTCATCGTGCCGGTCTCAATGAGTTACATGGCCCTGGTTGGTACCCGGCAGGTGATCGAGACGCTGAAGGGGGTCGCCCGAATGCCCGGACATCGCGTTTGCCTTTACCTGATCGTTCCCACGTTTTATTCCCCTCGGGCGCGGCAGAACCGCGAAGTCCTGGGGCTTTTGCAGCGTTACTTTGCCGACAAGGTGACTGAACCAATCCGGAAGCACTTGAAACTTACCGAAGCGCCCAGTTATCACAAGACGATATACGAGTACTCACCTCGCAGTGGCGCTAGGGCTGACTATGACTGTCTGGTAGAGAGGATTCTTCGTGATGGCTAAAAGAAAGCAAAAGTCTGACAAGGTACTGGGCCACGATCCGTTCGAGGACCTGGATATGGCGTGGCTGCACCGGGAGGAGGGTGAACTGTCCATCAAGGCGCTAGGCCACGATCCACTTGAGGGAATGGATACGGAATGGATATACGAGGAGCAGGGTCAACTACCCTCCCCTCTAGCTCAAGAAGAAACCGTGGCTGCCCCTGTCGAGATTGAGGCCACTGTAGAGGTTGAACCACTCACAACCGAGGTCGCCCCTGAGCCTGCAAAAGAGAAGCCATCTATGCCCCAGGCCACGTTCCACTTTCCCGCTGATTTCAAGTGGGGCGTTGCCGTCGCTGCCCATCAGGTCGAGGGCAACAACACTGGCAACGACTGGTGGGCCTGGGAGCAGCAGGAGGGCCACATCAAGGAAGGGCACAGGTCGGGGCTGGCCTGCAACTGGTGGGAGGAGGCCGAGGCCGACTTTGACCGCGCTGCCGCGATGGGCTTGAATGCGCTCCGTCTCTCCGTCGAGTGGTCGCGTATCGAGCCCCGCCCCGGCGAGTTTGACGATTCCGCCCTGGCGCGCTACGGCGAGATGCTGCAGGGGTTGCGCGAGCGAAACATTGAGCCGATGGTCACACTCCATCACTTTACCAACCCCCAATGGCTGGTTGACCAGGGCGGTTGGGAGAACCAGGAGACCGTCACACTCTTCGCCCGCTTCGCGCGCCGGGTCGTCGAATCGTTGGGCCAGCACTGCGACCTGTGGTGCACCATCAACGAACCCAACGTCTACGGCTACATGGGCTACGTGGAGTCCGTTTTTCCTCCCGGCCAATCCGATCTCAAAACGGCGATGCGTGTCATCCGCCACCTGCTGGCGGGCCACGCTGCCGCCTACCGGGAGATCCACGGTCTCCAGCCGGACGCCCGAGTTGGCATCGCCCACAACATGCGCATCCTCGATCCGGCCAATCCCCGCTCGCTGCTTGATCGGCGCGTCGCCCGAACGACGGACAAGGTCTACAACCAAGCCATTCTCACTGCGCTGACCCGAGGCCGCTGGACGCTGCCTTTAGGCTTTGGCCTGGCGTGGAAACTGCGGCGCACCCTCGACTGGGTCGGCCTCAACTATTACACCCGTGATCTGGTTGCCTTCGACCGCACTCAGCGCGAGATGCTCTCAAGCCGCCGCCTGCACGCCGACGGAGCCGAGCTGCTCGATGGCGGCTACGGCGAGTTCTATCCTCGAGGGATGTTCCGCTGCCTCCAGCGGTTGGCGCGCCTGCGCCTGCCCATCTACGTCACCGAGAACGGTATCCCTGACGATGACGACGACCAGCGACCACGTTACCTCCTGACCCACCTGCACCAGATGTGGCACGCGATCCAGTTATGCTGCCCGGTGATGGGCTACTATCACTGGACGCTGGTGGACAACTTTGAGTGGGCCGAGGGGTGGACGTTACGCTTTGGCCTCATCGCGCTCGATCCCGAAACCCAGGCCCGCACGCAGCGCCGCAGCGCCGACCTCTACGCCGACCTCGTCCGGGATAACGCCATCACGCCCCAGATCATTGACACGTACACACCAGAACTGCGGGCCGAACTGCTGCCGGGGTGAGAGATGAAAGATAGTAAAGCGATCTACTGCCCTCGCTGCGGAACGGCGATGGAAACAGCGCAAGTCAGCGGGCGCGTGCGCGAGGTGTGTCCTGCCTGCGGTTTCATCCTGTACCGTAACCCTGTGCCCGGCGCCGGCGTGCTGGTGGAGATGGAGGAGGGCATCGTGCTGGTTCAGCGGGGCCAGCCGCCGTTCGTCGGCTGGTGGGCGCTTCCCTCAGGCTACATCGAGGCCGACGAAAGCGTCGAGCAAGCGGCGATACGGGAGTGCAAGGAGGAGACAGGTCTCGACGTTGAACTCTTGGAGCTGTTCGGCGTCTACTCGTTCCCCGAGGGACCGGTACAGAGCGGCATCGTCATTTTCTATCGCGCCCGGCCTGTGGGCGGAGAACTGCAGGCCGGCGACGATGCCCAGGATGTGGGTATCTTTCCCCTCGATGGGCTGCCTGAGCCCCTGGCCTTCCGCACTCACCGTGAGGTACTGGCACGTTGGTCGCGCAGCCGCTCCCCAGAGTTCTCCTCTCAAGTGCCTGGTGTCATCATCCGCGAGGCCCGCGCCGAGGACGAAGCCCGGGTTATGGAACTGCTGCCGCTGATCCCCTCGAATATGGACATGACCCCGGCCCAGGTGCAGGCCTCGGCCCAGCGCTTCCGCGAGAGCCTGGCGATGGACGTGCTGGTCGCGGAGGCGGACGGAAAAGTGGTGGGCTTTCTCTCCCTCTCGTTTGTCCCTGCCCTTTCCGGGCTGCGAGCCTTGATTGACGACCTGGCCGTGGACCCGGCGTACCGGCGACAGAGGATCGGCGCGGCGCTGATGGAGGCGGCCATCCAGCGGGCCGACCGGCGGGGAGCGACCTGCCTGCTGGTGGATACCTCACGGGGCGACCCGGCGGCCCGTGACTTTTACCAGGCGTGTGGGTTCGAGGCCGGTGGTGTCGCGCCCCTGCGCATCCGGTAGGATGGTAAACCGGCACATTGGCAAGTTGGTAGATTGGTAGGGGGCCAATACACCAGTTTCCCAATCTACCAACTCACAGAAACAATTCCATAAAGACCTCGTCCTCGTACTGCCCATCAATCTTGACTTGCCTCGCCAGTACTCCCTTGGGCACAAAGCCCAGGCTGCGGTAAAAAGTCTGGGCTTGAGTGTTGCCTGCCCGTACGTAGATGACGATCTTTTCGTAGCTTTTGGTGCGGGCAAAGTCGAGCGTATGCTCCACCAGGCGGCGGCCGATGCCCTTCCGTCGCCATTCGGGGAGGATAATGGTGCCCAGAACACCGACGTGGTCGAAGGAGTCGGTATATTTGGCCCAGAGATCCAGGGACTGGAAGCCAACGACGCGGTTATCCACTTCCGCCAGCAAGATACCCTCGCGGTCGGAGAGAGAGCCGATATAGTCCCGCTCCTGTTGGGGCGTGAAGGCCCGATTCACGGCGGTGTAGATCCGCTCTGCACAAACGACCTCCCACACGACGGAAATGACCTCGGCGTCAGCAGGCGTGGCACGACGGACGTTGACTATCATCGGTGTCCTCCTCACAGACAGGGCGGCCCCTGGTATGGGGCCGCCCTGTGATGGCGGAGAGGGCGGGATTTGAACCCGCGGAGCCTCGCGGCTCACGCGCTCTCCAGGCGCGCGCGTTAGGCCGGACTACGCAACCTCTCCATGCTTACTACGGCTTGAATTATACCATCCTGTAACGCGGTTGACAAGGGTGAGTGCCCGTTCTATGTGACCTGGTGGCTCGAAGGCGCCGGAGGCAGGTGTATTGCCTTCCCCAATACCGCGTTTGATGTCAGCAATACGAGATTATAGCAAGAAACGGTCCAACAATATGTGTCTCGAAGGTGAGTTTACCACAAGGTAAGAGACAGGCCAAGCGTGAATGGCTATCGCGCGGGCACGACTTTCTCACATAGAACAACGTGGTCGCCGCCGGTGGCTACGGGCAAGCGCTCACCGCTGGCGACGTGGTACAGGCCGGCGATGAGGGTGTAGCGACCGGGCGGCAGGTCGGGTGGGAGGGGGAGGCCGTAGCGGTCGGCCAGGATTTGGGCTACCTGCCAGGTGCTGGTCGGCGTCCGACCCTCGCCGGGCTCTGTGTCAACCTGGGCCACGAGTTGCCCCGCGCTGTCGAGCAACTGGACGGTGACTTTGTACCGTTCGGCGATGGGCGACTGGGCCTCCCAGAACAGCGTCACGGGTAGGATGTCGCCGGGGTTGAGGAGGGCGTCATCCAGTGCGTAGCCGTGCAGGCGGAGACCAGCACCGAAGCGGGCGTCCAACTCGACGGTGGGCTGCTCCGGCAGCGGAGCCACCCCGTAGGTCGCCAGGCGCACGCGACCGTACCAGCGGTCGCCAGCCTTGTAGGCGTTGGCCGCCAGCCACGTCTCGATAAGCCGCCGGGGGTCGGATTCGTCGTCGCCCCAGTAGAGCACAAAGAGCCGCTGATATTGCTCGACGAGTGGAGCCAGGAACGTTTCAGCGCCATCCTGTCCGGGGCGGTAGGGAGCCGGATAAACGTCCTGGTCGGGGTAGTAGTAGGTAAAGACCTCCCACTGGTTGGGGGCGTTGAGGATGACGCCATCGCCGGGGTGTAGGACGGTGGAGATGTCGGCGGCGATTTGGCGGTAATCGTCGCGGGCGTAGGCGGGGTTAAAGTAGAGGTTGCGGAGGGCGGGAGCGAGAAGCAGGAGGCAGGAGGCAAGGAGCAGGAAGCGGGTTGTGGATTGCGATTGGAGATTGGAGATTGGAGGTTGGAGATTGGAGGTTGGAGATTGGAGATTGAGGGTTCGAGACAGGTTTTTGACGCCGAGGGCAAGGAGAAGGAGGAAAGGTGGAAGAACAACCACCAAAAACTTGAGCCATTCTGATTTGTAGAGGTCGAAGGCAAATAGGAGGGCAATCGGGAGTAGCAGGTAAAGAGCGATGCTGGCAACGCCGAACCAGCCTGCGCGGTCCGTCCGGCGAGGCCACAGACCCAGGAGCAGCAGCAACCCTGCGCCGCCGAGCGCCGCCGTGGCTTCCTCAACCGGCAGCGTGACGCCGACGCTGAGGATGCGCAATACGTCCACTAACGCCGGTCCCAGTTCGTATGCCCGCCCGGCAGGTGACCAGCCGGTGACGCTCTTGAGCGCAGTGGGTAGCCAGGGCAGGTAGAGAACGATGATTGTTACCTGCGCTCCAGCCCACAGCATCAGCCACCGCCAGCGGTCTGCTGACCGGCGCGCTACGGACAGCCACCACAGGACAAAGATGCTGTTGTGGACGATCAGGATAAAGGAGAAAGCGTACTGAGTGTAGATGCCGGCGGTGCTGGTGAGGATGTATAGCGCAATGATGCCAGGGTGCGGGGTTCTGGGTATTGGATATTGGATATTGGATATTGGATGCTGGCGGCTGGTGAGAGCGTGGAGGAGCAGGTAGGTGGAGGCAGCGGAGAGGGCGGCCAGGAGGGCGTACATGCGCGCTTCCTGCGAGTAATAGATAGCGAAAGGGGAGATCGCTCCCAGGAAGGCTGCCATCAGGCCGGTGGCCTCGCCGAAGAGGTCGCGGCCTAGCAGGTAGGTGAAGAGGACGAGTGCCAGCCCCGCCACGACGGAAAGGGAGCGCAGTGCTAACTCGCTCTGGCTGAACAGTGCCCGCCAGTAGTGGAGCAGCAGGTAGTAGCCGGGCGGGTGGATGTCGCCAGCGGCTCCCTCCAGGATCAGGTCGAGCGTCCGCTCGGCGATGCGGGCCGAGTTGCCCTCGTCGTTCCAGAAGGACTGCGCGTCGAGGCGGTAGAAGCGGAGAAGGGAGGCCAGAAGTAGAATGGCAAGGAGTAGAAAGTAGGGAGTAGGGAGTAGGGAGCGGGAAGTGTGCCGTTTCACTGTTTTCACCGCCGGCGCAGGACGACTAAAGTCGTCACTACGAGCAGGCCAGCCGTGCCCAGGATGAGCCAGAGGGAAGGACGCCACGAGTGTTGGACGATGAGGCCATCTATGCTGATTTCCCCCGCGACGGCGGTCAGCGTGACTTGGTGGCGCTCCTGCCGCCAACCCTGCACCAGCCGCACTGGTTGTCCGTCGAGCGAGATGTGCCGGGGAGCGGTTCCATCTATGCTTACCTCGACTTTTCCTGTGCCCGGGCCAGGCGACAGTGTCAGGGAAGCGCCTTCGAATGTAAAGCGCAGCGTGTCGCCGGGCGTGGCCGTCCGCCGGTAGGTCCCCAGCACCACAGCCGATTGTCGCTGACTCTCTGACTCGCTGATTCGCACCGTCTCCCAATCTCCCGCATAGTCCAACGCCCAGTGGTCTTCTTGATGGGCGCCGGGGTAAAGGGTCGGGGTGAGGCCAGCCGTGTACTCGCGCATCGCCTCGTAGACGGGTAGGGGGGTAAAGTCCGGCTCGACCATGCGGAAGTAGTACCAGGACTGGTTCCGCTCGTCATCTGAGGCCCGCTTGAAGAACCAAAAGTTGACTACGCCGACCCAAGGCCACTCCTCCATCGCGCGTTGGTAGGCCAGGGGCGCATAGCGCGCCTGCTGCTCCAGCGTCACCTGGCCGTAAGCTCCCACTCCCTCAATGTCCGGGTCGTTCGGCACGGCGTTAGAGTTCATCTCGCTGATCCAGATCGGCTTGGCCGCGTCGCCGTTGGCGACCATGATGTCGCGGATGTAGACCGGGCGGGCAAAGTTGATGTTGAGTGGCTGCATGCGGTGATCGGTGGGACCGGACCAGAGCATGTAGTCGTTGACGGCCATGATGTCAAAGCAGTCGGCGGCACCGGCGTCGTACATGCGCTGGAGGGAGACAAAGTCGCGCATGCCCAGCCCTGGTCCTGGCCCAGGGTGGAGTTCCACAGTGGGAGCCAGCGCACCGCTGATGATGACTGCATCAGGGTCGGCTTCTTTGGCGCGGCGGTATCCCTCGCACAGGAGCCGCGTGTAGCCCTCTGGGTTCACCGGCTGCTCGCCCCACTCGTCGTAGATGTTTGGCTCGTTCCATAGCTGGTAATAGCGTATTCGCCCCCGGTAGCGGGAGACGATGGCGTGAACGTAATCGCCCCAGTCGGCCAGGTCGTCGGGGGGAGCCCGGGTACCGAAGGTGTCGGTCAGGGCGCGGGTCCAGGTGGGCGGGTTGCTCAGGCGGGGAACGACTTCCAGACCGTATTGATCAGCCAGGCCCACGATGTTATCATACTTTTCCCAGGCGGAGCGGTGGGGTTCGTTCCGCCGGTCCTCAAAGTCGCCTTTGCCGTGGATCTCGATGTCTTCCCAGGGGAACTCTTGACGGATCCAGTGGAAGCCGGCGTCGGCGATCATCTGCAACACCCGTTCCCGTTTCCATTCCTCCGCCTCCTGCTCCAGGAAGACGTTGATGCCGAAGGGATTGACGCCAGCGTGGGCCACCGGCACGTAGGGGGCTGTGCGTGGCTGCGGGTGGAGAGGATTGGTCGCCAGTTGACTCATCCCGCGCACCTGGCGTAGCAGGCCCTCCTCCCCCGTGTAAGCGAACATGAGGTCGGAGGGGGAGAACTGGCAGGCGGGCAAGGTCAGCAACGCCAGAATGACCAAGGTGAGGATAGGTTTGCGCATCGCGCCGCGATTATACCCTGCTTCTTCCAAGGTGCAAGAGTCCCTGCGAGGCCCTTCGGTAAGCTCAGGGCATGGCGCCGGGCCTCAGCGGTTGAATTCTCCCCCATCGCAGGGGGAGCCGGAGGGGGTAGCTCACATCAGGCTGGTTGTTTGACCAGCCTGGCTATAGCTTTGGGAACTTTGCCGGATGCCAGGTAGCCCCGTACTTCATCGCGTGCTTCCTCGAACAGGCGGATGATCTCCTCGTCGGAGCCCTTGAAGCCGCCAACGGTCCGCCGGGCACACGTGCAGCAGCCTAGCGAGGCGCGGTAGCTGTCCAGGTCGCAGGTGAGACAACTCCCCAACCTGATCATCGTCAACGAGAAGCCCAACACATCTTCGTGGCCGTCGGGGAGTGCGGCGATACGGTCAATCAATCCGACCCACTCGGGCCCGCGCAGGTCGCGCAGTTGCGGGATGCAACGCGGGGGAAAGAGGATTTCGCTTTCAGGATACATTGTTCCACATAGTCCTTTTGTAGTTCTCTTGAGGTTTCGATGCGTCATGATAACACAAAAGCACGCCAATTTCAAGGTTGAAATCACCCGACACATCACGTCTTTACAGCTTGTCCATAATTTCTTCACATCTTTCCGGGATAATACAGGTGGGTTGGGGAAATGCCAACTCAAAACCAACGAAGAGGAGGCACACAATGAGAGGAAACGGGCCGATGCCGAATGTGGGTTTCAGAATGATGTCCGTGTTTCTGAGACTGCGAGAGCCGTTCAGACAGCCAGAAGAGAGGCTAACAGAAGCGGGCGTAAAAAGAGGCCACGTCGTGCTGGACTTTGGATGCGGGATAGGAAGTTACACCATACCCGCCGCCCAGATTGTGGGAGAGAAGGGAATCGTATACGGGCTGGACATTCATCCTCTAGCCATAGCAGCGGTTGACAAGAGGGTCAGAAAGGAAAACCTCGCCAACGTCAAAACGATCCTCTCAGGTAGGGACACGGGGCTGCCAGACGAAAGCGTAGATGTCGTCCTGTTGTACGACGCTTTCCACTTGATGCCGGACAAACAGGCTCTGCTGAAAGAGTTGCACCGGGTCTTGAAGCCCGGTGGATTCCTCTCCATTGACCATGAACACATGACCACAGAGGGCTTTGTGGACACGTTGAACGCGGGGAATCTGTTTTCCGTGGAGTCCCAAGGCGGGAACCTTTTCAAGTGCAGAAAACGTGAAGCGTGAAACGTGAGACGGAATACGCAATGCGTATCTTTTTCTAAAATGGCCTAATCTACATCAAGTCCTAATGGCTCCTTCATAACCTCTTCATACCTTTCTGGTACAATGGAGGCAGGTTGGAGGAAAACCAACCCAAATCTATAACGAGAAAGGAGGTGAATCGAATGAACAAGAAAAGGATTCTCATCATAGCCAGCGTGGCGTTGGTCGTGTTGATGTTGGTAGGCCTGACTGGAGCGACGCTCGTATTCGCCCAGGAGCCTACACCCCCCATTCCCTTCGGCCGGCACGGTGGCGGTCGCGGTATGGGTGGCTTCGGTGGGGCCGGCGATGGTCAGTGGACGATGTTTGACACGGCGGCCGAGGCCCTGGGGCTGACCCCCGAGGAACTCTTTGCCGAGTTGCACGCGGGCAAGAGCCTGGAAGAGGTCGCCGAGGAGCAGGGGGTCGAGATAGAAACAGTACAGGATACTATGAACGAGGCTCGGGCCGAGGCCAGACTGGAGATGATCGAGCAGGCTGTCGAGGATGGGACTCTGACCCAGGAGCAGGCCGACTGGATGCTCGAGGGACTGGAACGAGACTTCTTCCCCGGCGGACAGGGCTTTGGCCGCGGGCGCGGTGGAGGCTTTCACCCTAAAGGCGAGTGTCCGTGTGGTTCGCACTGACGGTTTAGTTAGGGAGGCAAATCGAATGAACAATGTGTGGGGAGGAGCGCCCCGGCGCTCCTCCCCACTGTTTGTGTGAAACTGATATTGAACCTTCACAACTTCTTCATAGCGTCTTTATATTTTTCCGGTATAATGGAGGTGGGTTGGAGGTTAGATAGACGGGGAGAGGGGCGCACGAAAAGATGACCAAGAGCAAAATCTTAATAGTTGACGACGACCGCAAGATCGTGGACCTGGTGCGGCTGTACCTGGAGCGAGACGGCTACCGGGTGTTCGTCGCCTACGACGGCCTGAGAGCATTGGAATTGGCCCGCCAGAGACGTCCAGACCTGATCGTGCTGGATTTGCTGCTGCCCGAGGTG
>JAUXFI010000089.1 GCA_030620125.1 Anaerolineae bacterium | reverse complement strand
GGGATGTGAAGGCGCGGTAGTACGCCCGGCGCGTGAGGTACCTGCCCGCCAAAGATGCTTCCCTTCTCGAAGAACAACTGGCGATTCAGAAAGCCGGTGATGCCAATAGCCAGGATGTTGATCACCGTCCCGCCGATGATCTGATCCACATTGTACGTCACGGACAGGACAGCGTGTAGCAGTCCCAACAACCCACCGGTGAGAATGGCCGCTACCACGCCGATGATCAGGCTGGGCATAGCGGACATGCCCAGGATCGTGTTGAAGCAGATGGCAGCAAACCAGCCAAAGAAAGCGGATGCCAGCATCATCCCTTCGATGCCGATGTTGACCACTCCCGCGCGTTCGCAGTAGATGCCCGACAGAGCGCCCAGCGTAAGCGGTGTCGCCACCGCGATGGTGGTGGCTATCATGCTCACCACGATCACGGACGGCGCGACCTCGCCTCCGCCGACCATTACGACCACGCCGATGAGCATCAGAATAATCAGAGCAATGAACCCCAAGCGTCGCCAATCCAAATTTCCCATCATGGGCCTCCTCAACCACCCCACCCTCGCGTGAGCACCAGTCGCTCCTCCTCAACGCGGATGCGGTAGATCCAGCGGATGATTGCATCGGCCGCGACGAAAAGCAGAATGAGCGCCTGAATGACCGATATGACGTCCACCGGGATTTGAGTGAGGAACTGCATGCGAGACGCGCCATTGCGCATTGCGCCCCAAAGCAGGGAAGCCAGCACCACGCCCAGCGGGTGTGTCTTGCCCAGCAGCGCAATCGCAATCGCGTCGAACCCATAGCCGACGGAGAAACCCAGTTCGTGCCGGTAGTTGAGCGCGGTCACCTCGGTAGCGCCAGCCAGTCCGGCCAGCAAGCCCGATAACATCATCGTGACCACGATGGTGCGAGGCACATTCACGCCGGCGTAGCGACCCGCGTCGGGATTGGCCCCTGCAGTGCGGATCTCGAAACCCAGCGTGGTCTTTTGCAAGACCCACCAGACGACACCGGCCACTACTAGCGCCAGAATGAAACCCCAATGGAAGCGCAAACCGGAGATGACGGGGGGAATCCGCGCGCTTGCGGCAATCTTGGGCGTGCGCGCCACGACGTTGAGGGGAGCTGGGTCTTTCATTGGCCCGTTGAGGAGAAAACTGGTCAGGTTCAGGGCGATATAGTTCATCATGATGGTGTTGATGACCTCGTGTGCACCCGTGCGGGCTTTGAGCCAGCCCGGGATCGCCCCCCAGATAGCACCGGCCAACATTCCCGCGCCGACGGCCAGCGGGACGTGAATCACTGGAGGCAACGTCACTCCCATCACGTCCGGCAGCGCGTAGCCCACCCAGGCCGCCGCCACCGCGCCAAATGCCAGTTGCCCCTCTGCGCCGATGTTGAACAAGCCGCCTTTGAAAGCCAGAGCCACGGCCAGGCCAGCGAAGATGTAGGGCGTAGCCCATACTGTCGTTTCGCTTAACGCTTTGGCGGACCCGAACGCGCCTTCGAACAGCCCCTTGTAGGCGGCAAGCGGCTCACCCCCGGCGGCCACGATGATCAGCGCGCCTAGCACCATCGCTGTGAACACCGCCAACAGTGGCACAAGAACGGCATAGATAGCCAGCTTTATCTTTGATATCTCAGACGTGGTTCTTGGAGCGTGTTTCTCTGCCGATGTACTCATCTTTGCTCCATTCTCGCTTTTTTTGCAAAGTGCGACGCACCTCTACAGTTTCGCAGGTGCGTCGCACAATTCGCCATTAGCTATAGCTATTCGCTATCGGCTATTCCGGCTTGACAGGGGACACACCAGTCTCTAGTGATCCATCCTTGAAGGCCGCGTCAATTTCCTGAACCTTGGCGTCAACCTCCGCCGGAACCTTATCGGCAAGGTCGTGGTAAGGAGCCAGACCCGCCGCGCCCAGGTAGTTGCCGCCCGCCGGGAAGTTGCCCTCTTTGGCCATCTTGATCAGATCGAACGTGCCAGGGGTGAGCAGTTTCATCGCGCTGGTCAGCAATACCGCCTGCGCTTCGGGCACGGTGTAGTACTGATCGGTGTCTACGCCGATGGCCATCACGCCCTTCTCGGCGCAACCCATCAGAGCGCCGTTGCCGGTCTTGCCGCCCGCGCCAAAGACGACGTCCACACCCTTGTCAATCATCGAGAGGGCGGTTGTCTTGCCCCACTCCGGGTCGGTAAAGGTCTTGTCGAAACCCACATCGTTGTGGTAAACAATGTTCACTTCGACGTCCGGGCGGACGTACTCGGCCCCGGCACGGTAGCCTTCACCAAAGCGCCACACCGGTGGTACAGCATCTGTGCCCAACACGGCGCCGAGCTTGCCACTCTCACTCATCAACGCGGCCAGTGCGCCAGCCAGGAAACCAGACTGGTCTTCAGGAAAGATCAAGCCCACGACATTCGGCACTGCCTCGCCCTGGAACTGGTCCACGCCGATGAACTTGACATCGGGGTACTGCGGGCCGGCCTCCAGGGTTGCCTCGCCCAGCCCAAAGCCCACGGTCACGATCACGTCGAACCCGGCATCGGCGAACTGGGCAATGTTCTTGCCATAGTCCTTCGAGTCAGTCGTCTCAATGTACTGGACGAGCGCGTCCAACTCTTCCTCGGCCTGCTTCACACCTTCCCACGTGGACTGGTTGAACGACTTGTCGTCAATCTTGCCCACGTCGGTCACTAACCCAACGCAGAAGACTTCGGCCTTGGGGCAATCCTCCACGGTGATTTCGGCCGGAGCCTCGGTGGGGGCCTCAGTGGGGGCCTCAGTGGGGGCCTCAGTCGGCTGGGCGCAGCCCGCCAACAACGTCACGACTACCAGCAGGCTCATGCCTGCCAAGAGTAACTTGTGCATTTTGGTTTCTCCTCCCAATTGAATAGATTCTGTAAGGTTCTGTCGTTACTGGAAACATGGAGACTCTTTCGCTATATACACCTCCTTTCGCACAGACCTGAAACCGGCCACCTGTTCCGTACAACAGATATATTATAGCCAAACTGGGAACAAAGGCAAGCAGGGACGCCCGCGCCCGCGCCTAACATTTCGACGTGCGCTGATGGGCAGAACGTGATATAATCAATGACAAATGACAAATGACAAACTCCAATGCCCAAACTCTAAAAACCAACAGTCAACAGAGTTGCTAGTCGCAGGCGCGCGTGGACTGGGTGTTATGCTCACTGAGCGCCACCTGTCCGCCTTTGAGACATATTACCGGGAACTGGTGGCCTGGAACCAGCGCTTCAACCTGACCGCTATCACCGATTGGGAGGGAGTGCTGGTGCGCCATTTTCTCGATTCCCTCTCCTGCCTAAAGGCGCTGCCCCGGGCAGAACTGACGGCCAGGACGCGGATGATTGACGTGGGCACAGGAGCCGGATTTCCGTGCTTGCCGCTCAAGATCGTCTGTCCAGGTATGCGACTGACACTGCTGGAAGCGACGGGCAAGAAGGTGACCTTCCTGGAACACATCGTGAGTCTGCTGGGGCTGAGAAATGTCGAGGTAATCCACGGGCGGGCGGAGGAACTGGGACGCAACCCCGCCCACCGCGAGCGATACGACTGGGCGCTGGCCCGTGCCGTGGCGGAGATGCCCACGCTGGCAGAGTACCTGCTGCCACTGGTGCGCGTAGGAGGCGCGGCGCTGGCTCAAAAGGGAGAAGGAGCAACCGCAGAGGTACACGGGACCGACGCAGCCATCGCGACACTGGGAGGGCGGGTGCGGCAACTGGTACCGGTGGAACTGCGCGGGCTGGCTGAGACTCGCTACCTGGTGGTGCTGGACAAGATAGCTGCCACGCCAGAAAAGTACCCGCGCCGTCCAGGGATGCCGCAGAAGCGACCACTGCGGTGAGAAAGCTGGATATTGGATATTGGATATTGGGTTACTCTCGCGTCTCACGTCAAAACTCGACCACAAACCCCCCGTCCTTGTACAGCAGCTCGTCATCCACCCAGATCTCGCCACCGTCGCGCATGTCGCAGATCATGTCCCAGTGAATTGCCGACTCGTTCTTGCTACCAGTCTCGGGATAGCCCGCGCCTGCCGCCATGTGGAAACTGCCGCTGATCTTTTCGTCGAACAAGATCTGGCGCGTGAAGCGGCTAATACCCTTGTTGGTACCGATGGCAAACTCTCCCACGTACCGCGAGCCCGCGTCGGTATCGAGCGTCTTGAGCAGGAAATCCTCGTTCTTCTCGGCGGTTGCCTTCACTACCTTGCCGCCCTCGAACCACAGCCTCACGCCCGTCACCTCCCGCCCCCGGTAGATGGCCGGATACGAAAAGTAGACGTGACCCTCGACACTGTCCTCCACCGGCCCGGTGAAGACTTCGCCGCTTGGCATGTTATGCCGGCCATCGCTGTTGATAAAGACGCGCCCGGCGACGCTCAAATGCAGCTCTGTCTCCGGGCCGATGACGTGCACCCGCTCCTTGCCCTTGAGCCAGTCCACGATCCTCTGCTGCCAGGCTGAGAATCGCTGCCAGGCCCCCACCGGGTCATCCATATCCGGCAGGCAGGCCCCGTAGACAAAGTCCTCGTACTCGTTCAGGCTCATCTCGGCATCTTGAGCATAAGCGTTGGTCGGAAACAGTGTGCCAACCCAGCGCAACTCGCCAGAAGCGGAGCGCTGCATATAAGTCTTCATCAAATCCGCTTGCGCCAGGCTTTGCAGCACCATCTTGGCCGGGTCCACGTTGCTCAGTGACTTTGTGTTCTCCACACCCCTGATGCCGATGCTCACGTCATAAGTTTCCGTGATCAATTTGACCGGTTCAGGCACATACTCTAGTTGCTCGTCCGAAGCGTAACGGAAAAACAACTCGTCCATGCCAGGCAGGGACACCATCAACAGTGGATGCCCTCCCGCCTGCAGCACCTTGGCGTAGACCGCTCTGAGCAGAGGGTCAGCAGAGGTACCTCCCCGTATCAGCACCTTGTCACCCGGCTGCACCGCGACCGAATACCTGACCAGTACGTCGGCCAGTTTCTCAACTCGTGGGTCTGTCATTGTCTGTTCCTCCTTGTGTAATCATTACGCAATACGCATTACGTATTATGCGCGCGCTGTGGACAACGCCACTCCTCCGACCAGTCGTTGCCGTACGCGCCGAGTATACCGCAGCCGTGACATCGCTCCCGGCAATCCGCCAACGTCTCCTCACGCCGGCTGCGCCGGTACTCTTCCAGCAGGAATTCCTTGCGCACTCCGGTGCTGACGACCTCCCAGGGAAAGACTTCACCGGTCGGACGCTGGCGATGTGCATAAAAGTCGGGGTCAAGACCGGCTTCGGCAAAGGCCCGCGCCCAGGCCCCCAGGTTCCGCTGCTCGCCCCAGGCATCGAAGCGCGCGCCTAGCTCCCAGGCACGCTGCACTACTGCACCCAGCCGCCGGTCACCCCGCGAAAGCGCTGCCTCTAGCAGCGTCGCATCGGGGTCGCTGTAGTCCAACTTTAGCCCCCGCCCACGCAGTTCGCGCCGCAAGAGCGCCTGCTTCTCGCGAATGGACTGGGCCGGCTCCAACCCCACCCACTGGAACGGCGTGTGTGGCTTGGGCACGAGAGTGTTCACACTGACGTTGATCTGCGTCCGCCGCCCGTGCGCCTTCCGCCCCACCGCTCGCACCGCTCGTACCAGGTCGGCGATGGCTCGCACGTCGTCCTCATGCTCCCCCGGCAACCCGATCATGAAATACAACTTGATCGTGCGCCAGCCACGCTCGAACACCTCCTGCGCCACGTCGAGCACCTGGTCGGTCGAGATAGGCTTGTTGATGACAGTTCGCAGCCGCTCGGTGGCCGCTTCCGGCGCGAAGGTGAACCCCGTGCGCCGCCCCCGCGCGACCGCCTCCGCCAGCGTGATCGAGAAACTATCGGCCCGCAGCGCAGGCAGCGAAATGGAGAGATGCGCATCGTCGAACCGCTCACCGATACCGTTCACCAGGTCGCCGATACCAGAATAATCGGACGACGAGAGCGATAGCAACCCGACCTCTTCGAAGCCGGTCTGGCACAGGATAGCCTCAATCGCCGCCAGCACCTCCTCCACGGGCCGCTCCCGCACCGGCCGCATGACCATCCCGGCGTGGCAGAAACGACAACCACGGGTGCAGCCGCGCTGGATCTCGACCGCCGCCCGATTGTGGGCCACGTCCACCGCAGGGACGATGAGCCGCGTCGGCGGCGGGGGCAGCAGGGAGACGATCCGCTTGAGAACCGGCAGCCCCCCCCATGGGGGAGGAGGCAAAGGCTGGTGGGGCTGGCTCCCCCCCCCTGGGGGGGGCTGGGGGGGGGTAGGCCCAATCGCGGCGACCGTACCGTCAGCATTGTAGCGCACGTCGTAGAAACGCGGCACGTAGACGCCGGGGATGCGCGCCAGCGCGCGCAACTGCGCTACTCGCGGCTCCCCTCGCGCCTCCTGGTAGGCCCGCACCACCTCAATGACGGCTTCCTCCCCATCGCCGATGACGAATGCATCCACAAAATCGGCGACCGGCTCCGGGTTAAAAGTCGCGTGGCCGCCAGCGACGATCATAGGATGCCGCTCGTCCCGTTCCTCGGCCCGCAGCGGGAGGCCCGCCAGGTTGAGCGTCTCCAGCAAGTTGGTGTAGAGCTGCTCGTAGGGCAGGCTGACGCCAACGATGTCGAAATCGGCCAGGGGGTGCTTGGTCTCCAGGCTGTAGAGCGGGATGCGTGCCCCCCGCAGCGCCGCGATCATATCCACCCACGGCAAGTAGGCCCGCTCGGCCAGCACGTCCGGCAGCGCGTTCAGCACGTCGTACAGGATCGCCAACCCCAGGTTGGACATTCCCAGGTCGTAGATGTCGGGGAAGACCAGGCAGACGCGCGTGGGCACGGCCTCCCAGTCCTTGACGACGCTATTGTACTCGCCGCCGACGTAGCGCCCCGGCTTCTGCACCGTGGGCAAGATGCGCTCTAGCCTGTTCAGGTCAATCTGCATCTTAACCTGCCATCACCTTGATCAGAACCTTGCGGCGGCGCGGGCCGTCGAACTCGGCCAGGTAGATGCCCTGCCAGGTACCCAGCACCAGTTTGCCCCCGGCGACCGGCACGAACTGTGCAGCGCCCACCAGCGACGACTTGAGGTGCGCGGGAGAGTTCCCCTCGCCGTGCTGATACTCGGGTCGTCGCGGGGAGATAGCGTCAAGCCCCACGCCGATGTCGTGTTGCACGTCGGGGTCCCAATTCTCGTTCAGCGTCAGGCCGGCCGTGGTGTGGGGGCAAAAGATGAAACATACGCCCTCGTCCACCCCACTGCGACTAATGACAGCCTGCACCTCGGCGCCGATGTCGTGAAATGCCTGGCGGCCTCGCGTCGAAACCTCAATCTGTTCCATCCTGCTCACTCCGCTTACGTTTCACGTTTTACGTTTCACGTCCCCAGTATAACACTTTGCGCCAGGTTTGACAAAAGGGGAAAGGCTGGTAAAATCAGGTTTGCATGGCCCCATCGTCTAGTGGCCTAGGACGCCGGCCTCTCAAGCCGGAAACAGGGGTTCGACTCCCCTTGGGGCTACTCTGTTGAATACTGTGTCGAGACTGACCTTGTTGCTGCGGCTGATGAGTGAGGCTGAAACGACGGGTTGGTCTTGTTGCCCTGGCCGCTGCCCCACCCCATTGGGTGGGGTTTTCTGTTCTGAGGAAAAGATGGCGAGAGAGAGCGCGCCTGGAGGCTGCTATTCATGAGGACTTGGACGCTAGCAGCCTGTCGGAGAGATT